>QNAZ01000132.1 GCA_003641645.1 Thermodesulfobacteriota bacterium | reverse complement strand
TTCATTTCTTTAATTGTCTCTCCAGCCTTTTTTTCTTTTCCAAAAAGTTTACCATAAATTCTTAAAACCTGATAAAATTCTGCTAAATTGTCTGGATGAATAGTAAAAACTTTAAACCCTTTAGATTCTAAATAATTAACTACTTGAGGAACATAAGTCCAGGTAATAATTAGATCAGGCTTAAGTTTAAGAATAGTCTCTATATTTAAGTTTATTCCTGCTCCAACAGTAGGTTTTTTAAAATCAGGATTTAGCTTTATAAAAGCTTTATAAATATCACAATCCTTTTCTGCCCAAACTGAAACTCCTACCACCTGATTCCAGAGATCTAAAGCAGGAATAAGTTCATAACTTATAACAATTACAGCCCTTTTTATCGGAATATCAATAATTATTTTTTCCCCCCTTTTATCAGTAAAAGTATAAGTGGTAGCAAAAACTATTCTTGTTAATAAATTAACAAGAATCCATAAACTTAAAATTTTATAGATAGCTCTGCAAACCATGAAGCCCCAGGTGCTTTATAATATTGATAATAATCTCTATCAAAAATATTGTCTCCAGAAACAGAAAGACTCATCCATTTATTTATCTGATAATTTACTCTCATATCAACCACAAAATATTCATCATAAGAACCATAAACCCCTGATTTTTTATCTTTGTTCATATCATCAGAATACCATTTATCCATATATCTCCCGATAATATAAAAAGACCATTTTCCTTTCTTAAATTCTACCCCAATATTTCCCATCCAAAGTGGAGTGTAAGTAAGCCTTTTTCCTTCTGTTTCAGGTTTTGCCTTATTTTCTTTTACTTCTGAATCTGTATAGGTGAAATTAGCAAAAAATTTTAATCCAAAATCAAATTTTTGTTCAAATCCAGTCTCAACTCCTTGAGTTTCTGCTTTTCCTACATTAATATATTCTTGATATGTAGCATTAACTGTTTTTCTGTAAATTAAATCATCAAAATAGTTATGAAAATAGGTTAGAAAAATTTTGGCACCCTTCCAGAATTTCTGCTCAATTCCGATATCATAAGCTGTAAGAGTTTCAGGAGAAAGATTAGGATTTCCTGCATAAGTAATACCACTCCAACTTGATGTCCATGTTCTATAAAGATCATAAACTGTAGGAGGTCTAAAAGCCTTTCCAATAGAACCCCTTAAAATAGTTCTTTTAAAAGGTTTATAAACTATAGCAAATTTAGGAGAAAAAGAAGATTCAGAATTAGATTCATATTCCTTAGGATATCCAGCAATTCCAACTTGATTAACATATCCATCCCATGTTTTCCACCAATCCTGTCTAAATCCAATATAAGCTGTCAAATTATCTCTTAAAGCTATTTCATCTTGAATATAAAAGGCAAAAGTTCTTGTTTTACCCTTAGATTGATATTTTAAAGAAACTGTTGAATCTTCATCTTTCCAATTAGTTAAATACTTTTCTTTAGTATTAGCATATTCTCTTCTATAAAAACCTCCAAAAGTTAAAATTTGATTATTAAAAATAGGCAAAGTAAATTGTAAATCTGCTGTAAAAGCATTTTGAGGAGTATTGGAAATATATCCACAATATTTGGGATTTGTTCCTGGAGGACAACCTGTAATTTTTGCTCTTGAACCAACACTTACATACCAATCTTCTTCAACATCAAAATAAGAAATATTTAATTTGGTTTTGATTTTATTTAAAAATAAAGTTTCAAAATTTAAAGCATAAATATTTTGGATTCTTCCACCAGGTCCAGTTAAATAATATTTTTCTTTTGGATAATAAACAGGTTCCATTGTAACAATATTATAAAGATAAGTATGAGGTTTGTCATAATTATACTCATAACGATTTCTCATAAAAGTAAGTCTAAGTTTTGTATTTTTATTAAATTCATATTGGGCTTTTAAGGTTATACTATCATCCCACCAACGGTTGTCTCCTGTATCTCCTAATAAATATTTTAATTCCCCATAACAGTCATAAGTTCTTTCATAGCCACTAATTCCTGCAAGTGGAGGGCTTGACCTTGTTACAAATTTTGTAGGATATCCTTCAGTATCGTGTCTTCCATAGCTTACAAAAAAACTAAACCTGTTAGCTATCTTATCTCCATATGAAAAATAAACCCGTTTTAAATCATCCATAGCATCTCCTCTATCAAAACTTGAACCATATCCAGTCTTTAAAACTATTTCTCTTTTTTCTGGCATTTCAGTAATAAAGTTAACTACTCCTCCCATAGCATATCCACCATAAAGAGAAGAAAAAGGACCTTTAACAACTTCCACTTTTTCTAAATCTTCAGGAAAATAACCTCCAAACCTAACTATTCCGGTATAAGGAGCATTAAGAATTATACCATCCATCATTATCAAAGTTCTTTGTTGTTTAGGAACACCTCTTAGAGTTATAAAAGCCAGAGTATCCAGAAGCCCTTTCCCTCTTCTTACCATAACACCTGGTATATCATTTAAAGTCTCATCAATAGTCTTGGGATTTTTTAGCTCTATTTTCTCTTTTGTTACTACATTTACACTTGCAGGAGCAATCTCAACTTCTTTTTCAGTTCTTGTTGCAGTAACTACAACTTCTGGAAGTTCTTGAGTAGCATTTTTAACTTTGATCTTCTTTGCTGAACATACCCCACTAAATCTCGAAATAGAAAATAAAACCAATCCTATAAATAACTTCTTTATTCCCGTTTTCACCCTTTTGCTCCTTTTTACTTTCCATAAAAAATTTAAAATTAAATAATACATTTGCTATTTTTGTAATATATTTTTTAAAATTTTTAAATAAAATTTAAAAATTTATAATTTTTATAATATAATTTTAAAATTTAATTAGTAATAAATAATATATTTATGATTTTTGTAACATGATTTTAAAATTTGTTATTAATATTTTAAAATTAATTAATTTAAGAGGAGAATATGAAATTTTTATTATTAATAAAACATGGAGAGGTAAAGGTTTCAAAAAAAATACTTTATGGTGAAATGGATATTCCTCTTTCTGAAAAAGGAAAAAGAGACTCCAGAAGATTAGTTGAGGCACTCTCTAAGTTTGAAATAAAAGCAGTCTATACAAGTCCATTAAAGCGTTGTCTTTATCCTGCAGAAATTCTATCCAAAAAGCTAAAAATTTCACTTCAAATAAGAAAAGATTTAAAGGAAATTAATTTTGGGGAATGGACAGGTAAAACTTGGGAAGAACTTGCGGATAATCTCGAGTTCTGGAATTTTTATAAAGATGAAAATTTTAAAGCTCCTGAAGGAGAATCTTTGAAGGATTTAAGAGAAAGAGCTAAAAAATTTTTAGAACATTTTAAAAAAGAAGCACCAAATGGTTTAACTGTAGTTTTTACCCATGCAGGCATTATAAGATCTATCT
>QNAZ01000131.1 GCA_003641645.1 Thermodesulfobacteriota bacterium | reverse complement strand
GCTCTATATTCTATAAAAGAAGCTAAAGATTAAATCTATTTAAGGAAATTTTATGAGGCTAAATAAATTTTTATCTTTTTGTGGGATCGCCTCTCGTAGAAAAGCTGAAAAGCTTATATTATCTGGAAAAGTTTCTATAAATGGTGAAATTATAAAGGACTTGAGTTATAAAGTAGATCCTGAAAAAGATAAAGTATATGTAGAAAATAAGCTCATTATTCCTCCTCCTAAGGTATATTATCTATTTTATAAACCTAAAGGTGTTTTAACTTCTCTTTATGATCCTTATAATAGAGAAACTCTTAAGCCTTTTTTGGAAAAGTTGTCTTATAAAGTATTTCCAGTAGGTAGATTAGATAAACATAGTGAGGGATTACTTCTTCTTACCAATGATGGTGACCTTGCGAATCTTCTATTACACCCCAGATATGAAGTAAAAAGAGTATATTGGGTTTGGGTAACACCTGAAATTGAAAATAAAAAAATAAAAAAGTTAATTAATTCTGGAATAGTAACAGAAGGAAAATTAATTAAACCTGTAAATTTTAAATTTTTAAAAAAAGAAAAAAATAAATGGATTTATGAAATAACTGTTAAAGAAGGAATTAAAAGAGAAGTAAGAAAAATGATAGGCTATTTAGGAGGCAAAGTTCATAGATTATTAAGGATTAAATTTGGACCTCTTATTTTAAAAAATTTAAAACCTGGAGAAATAAGACCTCTTTCTCAAAAGGAATTAAAAGATTTATTTTCTTTTGTTTCTCAACTTAAAAATTCTAAAATTTTAGACAAAACTTCTTCAGAAGAATTTACATAATGGACACCTGGTATATTTTCCCATGTATTTAGTCCTATAACAGGTTTCCACATTTTAAGAGCTAAACCAATTTCAGACAATGTTCCATATCCTCCGGCAATTGCAACTACTATCTCTACTGATCTTACTAAAATTACATTACGAGCATGTCCCATATCAGTCAAAATAGGAATTTTTACATAAGGATTAGCATCTTGAACTTTATGACCAGGTAAAATCCCTACTGTAATTCCTCCTGCCTCAAAAGCTCCTTTTGAAGCAGCCTCCATAACTCCACCAAGTCCACCAGTATATATAATAGCACCTTTCTCAGCAAGTAATTTCCCCACTTTATAAGCTAATTCATAAGTTTCTTTATCAGTTATTCCAGCTCCAATTATTCCAATTCTTTTATTCTTTAAATCCATAAGCACCTACCAGTTTTACAAATCTAACAGCTTCTAAGGTTTGTGTGCGCAATTTGCCATCTTTTTTTATTCCTTTTACCAATACCTGAGAATATTCATCTCCTACAGGAATTACTATTCTTCCACCCTCCAGTAATTGATCTATAAGAGGTTGTGGAATTTTGGGAGCAGCTGCTGTAACAATGATTGCATCAAATGGAGCAACTTCTTTCCATCCTAAACTACCATCTCCTAATTTAAAAGAAATGTTTTTATAACCCAGTTTGATAAGGATATTTTTAGCTCTTTTAAGTAAAGAAGAGTATTTTTCTATAGTGTATACCCAGAGAGCTAATTCTGCTAAAATTGCTGTCTGATATCCCGAACCTGTTCCTACTTCCAAAACCCTTTCATTTCCTTTTAATTTTAAAGCTTCAGTCATAATAGCTACTATATAAGGTTGCGAAATAGTTTGACCTTCTCCTATAGGAAGAGGAAAATCACCATAGGCTTGATCCCTTAATGCCTCTTCTACAAATAAATGACGCGGAACTTTAAGCATAGCTTCTAAAACCCGCGTATCTTTTACTCCCCGTGCTTTAATTTGAGTTTCTACCATTTTCTCTCTTGCAATTCTATATAAATCCTTTTCAGATTCTTGAAAAGTTTTCATTTTTATCTTTTTTTAGGTGGAGTAACAGTATAATATATACAATCTATTACTTTTTCTCCTTTTATAACTATTTTTAAAACCTCTGTATAATCTTCTCCTTTATATTTTTTAATAAAGGGCACCCTTTCCCAAAAATTCTTTACTCTATAATAATAATACCATTCTTCTTTTCCATCAGGAAAAGTAAATATTTGAACTGGAGGTCCTAAAAACTGTAAAACTTCGGTTTTGGTAGTTTGCTGAGGATGAATTAAAGAAGCTTTAGAAGCTAAATTAGGACCAGGTTTAACAGCACATCCATAAATAAAAAAAATTAATTCTACAAGTAAAAGCAATTTTCTTAAAAAATTTTTATTTGTATTTTTAATCATTATAAAGTTCTCTATATTTTAATCTTAAATTATAAGAAATACAAGTTAAATTGTAGATTCTTCTTAGAGGTTCTTCTTTTCACAATAAGAGATTTAGGTTAAAATAAAAATTATGAAATATTATAAAGCTGGAGAAGAAATTTTTGAATTAGAACTTAAAGAATATCCCTTTTTTTGTAAATTTTGTAAAAAAGAAAAAGCTATAATTGAAATTCCTTCCCAAAAAGTAAAGGTTTGTAAAAACTGCTACAATACTTTTTTTGAAAATAGAATTAAAAAAACTATAGAAAAATATAAAATGTTAAAACCTCAAGATAAAGTTGGTGTTTTTCTTTCAGGTGGAAAAGATAGTTCTACTCTTCTTATCGTATTAAAAAAACTTTATCCAGATATAAACTTACAAGCTATTTTCTTAAACTTGGGAATTAGATATTATTCTGAAAAAGTTGAAAATTTAGTAAAAAATCTATGCCAAAATCTAAATGTGCCTCTTTATATATATAATTTGCCACAAAAAGAGGGATATAGAATTGATGATTTTGTTTTTACTCATTTTAAAAACAAAATTTGTTCAGCTTGTGGTGCTATAAAAAGGTATCTTTTTTCAAAAATTGCTAAAGAATTGAAATTAACTGTAATAGCAACTGGGCATCACTTAGATGATATAGTTTCTACTATGTTAACTCTCTTTTTTCAAGGTGACTTTTCAGGAATAGCAAAATTAGAACCAGTGTTACAACCTTTTTTTCCAAATCAGGCAAAAAAAATAAAACCTCTATATACTACTCCTGAAAAAGAAATATTTTATTATATAGTTTTAAATGAGATTCCTGTAGGAAATTTTACTTGTCCTCATGCAGAAATTACTCCAAGCAAAAAAATTAAAAAGATTTTAACAGACCTTGAAAAAGAGAATAGACAAATAAAATATCAACTACTTTCGGTTTTTACTAAAAAATTAATACCTCTTATAAAATCTCATTCTACTTATAAAGAAGAAAAATCTTTAAATATTTGTATTAAATGTGGAGAAATAACAAGTGCTTCGGATAATATTTGCAGTAGATGTAAAAAAGTTGAATTACTGAATAAAATAAAAGATAAAGCTTTAGAATTAAACTATGAAGAATTTACAGATTTTATTAAAAATCTGGATTCTAATTGGGTATTAATAG
>QNAZ01000130.1 GCA_003641645.1 Thermodesulfobacteriota bacterium | reverse complement strand
TACAAAATGATTGGAAGAAAAGCATTAAAATTTTTTAAAAAATAAAATAAAATCTAAAAAATTTTTTATTTTCGAAAATAATTTTAGAAATTACTTTTAAAATAGAGTTGACCATTTTAAAGATTTAAAATAAAATATTTGAACATCTTACTGAATAGGAGTAATGTAAAGTTTAAACTTTAGGAGGAATTTAGATGGAGAAAATATATAGATTAAGTATAATGTTTTTTTTAATAGTATTTTTCTTTCTAAGTTGTTGGTTTTTCTTTTTTTCAAAAAATGAAGTTATTAGTGCTGAAGAAGCTAAACTTACTGATGCTGATTGTATAAAATGTCATAAAAAAGAGACATCTTGGATAGAGACCAAAGGTGGTAAACATAAAACAGCTGTAGGATGTTTAGATTGTCATAAAGGGCATTATCCTCTTATTTCAAAGAAAAAGATGATTCCAGCTTGTTCTGAATGTCATAAGGGAAAACCTCATTATGCTCTTAAAAACTGTTCAAGATGTCATTCAAATCCTCATATACCTTTAGAGATGGATTTAGCTAAAGGAGAATTTAAAGCAGAATGTATAAGTTGTCATGAAGGTCCAGGGAAAGAAGTAGCAGAGTTTCCAAGTAAGCACAGTTTTTTATATTGTAATACCTGTCATATTAAACATGGTTTTATTCCAGATTGTCTAAAATGTCATAAGCCTCATTTAGCAGAGCAAACTTTTGATGATTGTAAAAGTTGTCATGGTGCTCATAAACCATTAAAAGTTACTTATGGAATGGATGTTCCTAATAAATATTGTATAGTTTGTCATCCTAAATTAGGTGAAATGCTTAAATCTACCACTACTAAACATAGAAAATTAGCATGTGCTTTTTGCCACAGAGGTCAACATAGAATTATACCAGCTTGTGAAGCCTGCCATGGTTCACCTCATCCATATGTTATGGTAAAAGGTAAAAAATGTATTAATTGTCATATAGATGCTCATGCACTTGTTAAGTAATTTATGAGGGGGGAAAGATATGAAGAATAAATGGTTAAAAAGTATTTTATTTATATTTGTTTTAATTTTGGGAATTATATTTTATATGTCAAATGCTTTTACTTTAAGTTCTAAAGAAAAGAAAGGTTCTAAAGTTAAAAAAATAAAGCCCACACCTACAGTTCCAGTTAAATTGGTTGGTATATATGTAAAAAATGCGAAATTAAAACCTGATCAACTCTCAGTAATTCCTCCAAAAAAAACAGAGGTATATAAAGAGAAAATAACACCACTTACAGCGGTTGAGTGTGGTAGATGCCATTCTTATCATTTTAATATTATTAAAAAATCAGGAGGAAAACATCAGTTAGAATGCACTTTTTGCCATAAAGAATTTCATGCTTATAATCCTATTAAGAAAAATTGGAAAGAATTAATGCCAAAATGTAAAACTTGTCATCTTTTATTTCATGGAAGTAAATTTTCTGATTGTATGAAATGTCATTATAATCCTCATGCACCAAAATTGCCTATGAAAATAACTGCTGAATTTGCAAAAATTTGTGGTGATTGTCATCCAAAAGAGATGGATGAGACTGTAAAATATCATAGCATGCATACAGATATTGGGTGCACATATTGTCATGCAAAAACTCATGGATGTATTCCATCTTGTTTAGATTGTCATAAACCACATATTGCAGGGCAGACTGTTGAAGAGTGTTTTAAGTGTCATGCTCCGCATTCACCTTTAAATATACCTCCATTTGCTAAGGATACTTCTAATAAAGTATGTTCAGCTTGTCATACTACAGAATTTGGTAAAATTTCTACTACAAAGAGCAAACATGGGAAGGTTGCCTGTGTGCAGTGTCATCCTAAACATAAATACATTCCTGCCTGCACTGAATGCCATCCTCAACCTCATAGTGAAGCAATGCTTAAGAAATTTCCAGATTGTTTGCAATGCCATATGGATGTGCATAATTTACCTGTTAAAATAGGAGGGAAATAAAAAATTAATTAATATAAAAAATATTGACATATTTAAAAATAATTTTAAATTTAAATTAGAGAAGTTATAAAAAAGGAGGTGTTTTAAAAATGATAAATAGAAAATATATTTATTTAATTTTATGTAGTTTAATCTTTATGTTTTTATGTTTTTTTATAAATGTTAAAACAGGTAAATCTATTTCGGGTCCATGTTCAGAATGTCATACAATGCATAATTATCAAAATGGAACTATAGTAGTTAGTGGAGGGCCTTATAGGGCTTTAACAAAAGGAAACTGTGCAATGTGTCATACAGGAAGTAATGAGGGACTTGGTAGCACAACCCATGTTCCTCATGTTGAGTCTTCTGCTGGTGAACCTGCTTATAGATTTAATGGAACAGTAATTAGTGGAAGTGGCACTAATTATACTTTAGCAGGTGGAAGTTTTTATTGGCGAGAAGGCAATTGTGGTAATGGAAGTGATACGAATACTGGAGATGTATGTGTTCATGATGTAGATTTTTTTAGCTCCGAGGGGCCATATACTCCCCCTGGTTATGATCCAAATAATTATGGTCGTCCCCAGAATTGGAATAAACAGCTTACTTGTGCAGGAAATTATGGTTGTCATGGTAAATTTGACCCAAATAATTCAACTTTAGATGATCCTTTTGCAGCTATTTCAGGAGCACACCATAAAAATGTGAGAAGAGATAATGGTACTGCTGAACCTAATGATGTTTATGATAGTTATAGATTTTTATATGGTATAAAAGGGACAGAAGATGATAATTGGGAATATGATTATGATTCTACTAGTCATAATGGATATTATGCTGTAGATTTATATGGTCAGTCAGTTAGTTCTCCTGATGTTAATTCTGGATCCATTAATTATCTTTGTGGTGAATGTCATGGACAATTTCATTGGAATAGTACTACAGGCTCATATGGTTCCCCATGGTTAAGACATCCAACAGATATTGATATGAATCATTATATAGGTACAAACAAAGAATATCAGAATTATCCTGGTCCTTTTGATGCTAATGGAACATATTTTCCTGATGTTCCAGTAGGAACTGATGATGGAAGCGTTGTTAGTACTGTTTGGAGTAGTGGTAAAGCTATAGTTCTTTGTATAAGCTGTCATAGAGCCCATGGTAGTCCTTATGCTGATCTTTTAAGATGGCCTTATGATGCATGTACATGTGGTAATTCTACTAATTCTACTACTCAGTGTGGTTGTTTTGCTTGTCATACTACTAAATAATTAAGATTCTTATGAGGGGAGGAGATGAAAAGGATTTTTTTTCTCCTCCCCTTTTTTTTATTTTTTTTATTTATTGATAGTTTTGCTTTAAAAGCTGAAGCTTTAAAGGTAATATATAGAGATGATGTAAGACAATTTTTAAATTTTCCTCTTAATATAAAAGTTGATTCAGAACATTTTAATTTTTATGTAATAGATTCATCAAAAAG
>QNAZ01000129.1 GCA_003641645.1 Thermodesulfobacteriota bacterium | reverse complement strand
TTTCTATATGTATTTCTTCTATTTCTTGTTTCATTTTTTCAATAATATTTAAAATATGCTGATTCATTTGTTTAGTAATATCTTCAAATTGAAGATTAACAATTATTTGATTAATATTCTCATATATATTGGTATGTTTTACTATAAAATCTTTTTGTTCATCTTTCATTACTATAATAGTGTTCATTAACTCAGCTGCCATATTTTGAATCAATCCTAATCTTTTTAAAGTTACAATTGTATCTTCAGCAAATATATTATATAATTTTTCAAAATTTTTTATATTTTCTTGAAATTCTAAAATTCGTTCTTTTATTTCTTTAACAAATTGATTGGTATATTCTGCCAATTTTCTAACTTCCTCAGCTACCACTGCAAAACCCCTTCCATGTTCCCCTGCACGAGCTGCTTCAATTGTTGCATTTAAAGCTAAGAGCTTAGTTCGTTCAGCAATTTGTGCAATACCTTCAGACATTTCATTAATATTTTCTATATTTTCTACCAATTTCTTAATCCTATATTTCTCTGTTATTTCTTTAGTAAATTCACTGTCTTCTATAGAACTTATGATTTTTTGCAAAAATTTTTTCAATTGAGTATGAATTTCTTCTGTTTTTTCGAGAGCCACGCACATTTTATTTAAACTACATTCTTCTTTATGTTCACAGTCTTCCCCTTCAAATTTGGATTCTAATATCTGACATAAACTAAAATTAACTTTTTTATGCAAATTATCTATTTTTTCAATATTTAAAGCTGTAGTTTTATCTAATTCTTCCATAAGTTCCATAAATCTCTGGACACTATCCTCTGTAGCAGATTGAATATCAAAAGTTGTGCTATTAATAGTTTCACTAATAACTTTTAGCATTTCTTTTTGTCTTATAAATAACTTTTTTATTGGAACTAAAACACTGGTAATTTTTTGAAGTTCTTCAAGAACTTTATTTTTTGTTTTCTCTAACTTTTTTATTTTGTTTTGTTCTTTTAAAATTACGAAAATCAAAATTCCTAACCATAAAATAGTATATCCTAAAAAACCTAACAGAATTATCCACCAATAACTCACTAATTTCCTCCACGGATTATATAGAAAGATTTATATAAGCTTTTCAGGATTTAAAACCAAAACTACTTTCCCATCTCCCATTATGCTTACACCTGATATAATTTCAATGTTTGAAAGTGTCTCTGGAACCGGCTTAATAGCTATTTCTGTTTTCTTATAAAGTTTATCAATCAAAACTCCAAAACTACCATTTCTGGTTTTTAATACAATAATGGGTAATTCTATATTTTTATCATATTCTAATCTAAAAGTTCTTTCTTTTTGATAAAGTAAATTTGTTAATTTTTCACAAGGTAAAATTGAACCACGATAATAAATACCTATTCTATCATGAATTCTTCTTATTTTAGAAGCAGGAATTTTTAAAGTTTCTAAAATATAATCAATAGGAATAGCAAAAATTTTATTATTTTCTTCTATTAAAAGGGCAGATGTTATACCAATGCTTACAGGAATTACTAAAGTAACTTCTGTACCCCAATCTTTTTCTGAGCTAATATACACTTTTCCACCTAAGGATTCTACTGTAGTTTTAACTACATCCATCCCCACACCGCGTCCTGAAATATCTGTAGCTTCTTCTTTAGTGCTAAATCCTGGCATAAAAATAACATTTAAAAGCTCTGGATCATCTGGTGATTGAAAAGAAAATCCTCTTTCTTTAGCTTTCTCAAAAAGCTTTTTCTTATCAATTCCTTTTCCATCATCAATTACTTTAATAATAAGATTACTTCCTTCTTGAAAAGCATTTAAAATAACTGTTCCTTCTTCTGATTTTCCTTTGGCTTTTCTTTCATCAGGAGATTCGATTCCATGATCACATGCATTTCTAACTAAATGAATTAAAGGATCAGAAAGCATATCCGCAACTTTTTTATCTATTTCTGTCTCCTCTCCTTCAGTAACGAGTTTTATTAATTTACCTTGTTTTCTTGCTATATCTCTAACTGCTCTATGAAATCTCTGAAAAATATTTTTTATAGGAATCATTCTTAAAGACATTACACCCTCTTGAAGACTATAAGAAAGTCTTGTAAGTTGATAAAGATTATCTTTAAGTGCACGTAAAAACTGTCTATCAAGCTCAAAAAGATTAATTAAAGAATTTAATAAATATTCATAAGTATTCCTTACTACCACTAATTCACCTATAAGATTGGTTAAATTATCAATCTTCCTTTCATCAACTCTCATTGTTTTAATTTCTTCTTCTGCCTTAACAGTAACCTTAGAACTAAGCTGAGCACCTGTTTCCATAAGTCTCTGTTTTTTAAGTGCCTCTTGCACATCTTCTTTTTTAATCTTTCCTTCTTCAATCAAAATTTCCCCTATCTTTTTCTGTTTAGATAAAGCTTCTTTTAAATCTTTTTCAGTAATTTTTTGGTCTTCTAATAAAATTTCACCCAATCTTTTAACTCCTCCAGATAAAAGACCTTCTAAAAAGGCTTCAATGCTTTTTATTTCTTTCTGAAAATCTTCGATTTTTTTCTCTTCATGAAGAGATAACGCTCTTTCTACCATTTGAGAAAGAGTATAAAGCCCAATATAAGAAGCTGAAGATTTTATACTTCTCAAAGCTCTTAAAATAATTTTTAAATTCTGCTCATCTAAACCTTTAGGAAGATAAATTTTTATGATATCTCTAAATTGAGAAGCCTGATCCAAAAAAACATTAAGTGTATCTTCTGGAGGCAAAGTTTCCTTAGATAGGATTGGTTGCTCCTTTAAAGGTTCTTTAGAAGATAAAATCTCTTTTAATTCATTTTCTACCTGATGAATACTGGGAGGATACCCTTTATTAGTTTTTAGATTAATAATGATAATTCTTAGAATATCTATAGCTTTCAATAAAGTATCTATAATTGTTGAAGTTCTTTTAACTTTTCCAGATCTTAATCTCTCAAGGAGTGTTTCCAAATTATGACAAAATTTAGCTAAAATATTCAGACCAATATAATCAGCATCCCCTTTTAAAGTATGCACAGCTCTAAAAATTGCATTTAATGCTTCTAAAGAATTATCCTTTTCATAAGCAAGAATATTTTTTTCTATAGTATCTAAAGCTTCAAAAGCATCTATCATAAATTCATTAAAAACATCTTTATCTATAGCTTCAAAAGGAATAAATTCTTCAGGTTTTTCAGAAACTTTAAACTGTGATGATAAGTCTATAATTTCAATTAAGGCTTCATCAAAAACTAAATCTTTTATCTCTTCTGTATTTAAATCTGTTGCAATATAAATTACAGGTTGCAAATAAAGAGTTAAAGGATTGAAATTTTTTATAGGAGGAACAGTGGAACTATCTGTTATAGCTTGATAGTAGACTGTGTTGGATTTTAAATTTTTAAGAAAAATTAAAGGATCAAAACCATTTACATATTCATCTGTAGTATATTTTAC
>QNAZ01000128.1 GCA_003641645.1 Thermodesulfobacteriota bacterium | reverse complement strand
GATATTATCTTTGGGCATATTTAGGAAATATTTATAAAAATATGAAAAAAGAAATAGAAGCTATATTTTGTTATGAAAAGGCTTTACAACTTTCCCCACCTCCTGATGATAAAATAGCTATATTTTCTCACCTTGCAGATACTTATTTTAGAAAAGGAGAATATAAAAAAGTTTTAGATGTAATAGAAATGGCTTTAGAAATAAATGAGATTCCAGAACTTTATAATATTTTGGGTAGAGCTTATTATAGATTAGGAAATTATTTTCAAGCTATGAAAGCATTTTCAAGAGCAATAGAATTAAATCCAGCTTCAGCCATTGATTATGCTAATATAGGTTATTGTTTAAAAGCTATTAATTATTTACCTGCAGCTCAGATTTATTTTAAAAAAGCTTTAGAACTTGATCCAGAATTGACTATGGCTAAAAGAGGATTAGAATATTGTGAGGCAATTTTAAATACTAAAAATTAAAAAGGAGAAAAGATGGTATATAAAAAAGGTTTATATTTAAAATTCCCACCAGAGATTGTAGATAAACCCATAGTTTACAAGCTGGTAAAAGAGTATGAATTAGTTTTTAATATTTTAAAAGCTACTATTACTCCTGGTAAAGAAGGAATTATGATAATGGAATTAGAGGGGACTCCAGAAAAAGTTAACAAAGGATTAGAATATTTAAAAGAAATAGGTGTAGAAGTAAAACCTTTAGAACAACAAATAATTAAAAATGATGAAATTTGTATTGACTGCGGAGTTTGTACAGCGGTTTGTCCTACAGAAGCTTTATATATAGATAAAGAATCTTTTAAAGTTATTTTTAATCCTCAAAAGTGCACTGCTTGTGAATTTTGTGTAGCTGTTTGTATAACAAAGGCTATGGAAGTTCATGTAGAAAGTGGTATAGAAAAAACTTTATAACATAGCCTTTAGAGTGTTGACTTTTAAAATAACTAAAGTATAAATCAATAAATATGGCAAAGCTTGATCCTTTTTTTAAATTAATGATAGATACTCAAGCTTCTGATCTTCATCTTTCAGCAGGAAATCCTCCTCTTTTAAGGGTTCATGGTGATCTTCAAAGAGTGAAATATAAAATATTAGAAGAAGATGAGTTGGAGGAAATGCTTTATGAAATCGCTCCAGAAGAAGTTATAAAAAAATTTGAAGAAGAAGGGGAAGTTGATTTTGGATATGAACTTCCTGGACTTGCAAGATTTAGAGTTAACTATTACCGTGAAAGAAAAGGTATTGCAGCAGCTTTTAGACTTATTCCTAATAAAATTAAGACTGTAGAAGAATTAGGACTTCCTTTACTTTTGAATAAACTTGCTCTTTTACCAAGAGGACTTGTTTTGGTTACTGGTCCTACAGGTTCTGGTAAATCTACTACACTTGCAGCTATTATAGATTATGCCAATAGAATGCGGTATGATCATATTATAACCATTGAAGATCCTATTGAATTTGTTCATGAACCTAAAAATTGTTTGGTTAATCAAAGAGAAATAGGTGTTCATACTAAAAGTTTTGCTAATGCATTAAGAGCAGCTTTAAGAGAAGATCCTGATATTATCTTGGTAGGAGAAATGCGCGATTTGGAAACTATAGCACTTGCTATTGAAGCTGCACTTACTGGTCATTTAGTATTCTCTACTTTACATACTATTGGTGCTGCTCAAACAGTAAGTAGAATAATAGACGCTTTTCCACCCCAGGAAAGAGATCAAATAAGAGTGTCTTTATCTGAATCATTAAGAGCTGTTATTTCCCAAACTATGTTTAAAAGGATTGATAAAGCTGGAAGAATAGTTGCTACAGAAATAATGATAGCAACTCCTGCTATAAGAAACCTTATTAGAGAGAATAAAATACATCAAATTCCTTCTTTAATTCAAACTGGTAAAAAATTTGGTATGATGTCTTTGGATGATTGTATTATGGATTATTTAAATAAAGGATGGATAGCTCCTGAAGAAGCCTTTATTAAGGCTATAGATAAGAGTAGATTTTTGCCCTTTATTCAAGACAAAGAAATTGCTGATTTTACTGAAATGCCAGGCTAAAAATGTTAACTGAAATCGAAATAAAAGAACTGATTTATAGATTAGCATATTTAGAACCAGGTATTTCTGATATTTTTATTCTTTCTGGCTATCCTTTTCAAATTATAGTTTATGGAAAGGTAAAATCTGTATATTTTGAAGATTTTCCTGTGGAAAAACTTTCTCCTTTTCAAGTTGAAACTATAGCTTTTAATATGCTTAAAGATAGCCCCCATTTATTAAAAAAACTTATTAAGGATGGATATACGGATCTTTCTTATTTTTTAGATGATGAAACAAGATTTAGAGTGAATATATTTTCTCGTCAAAAAACTTATAACATTATAATGAGAAAATTAGAAAGTAGAGTTAAATCTATAGAAGAACTTGGATTACCCAAGGTATTTTATAAAATAGCTCGAGAAAAATATGGAATTGTTTTAGTAACTGGTGCCACCGGTCAAGGAAAGACTACAACACTGGCTGCTATTCTTCATGAAATAAATAAGAAAGAAAATGTTCATATTATTACTTTAGAGGATCCTATTGAATATATTCATCAACCAATAAAAGCTACTATTAATCAAAGAGAACTTGGAACAGATTTTAGTTCTTATGCAGAAGGTCTTAGAGCTGCTTTAAGAGAAGCTCCTCATGTGATATTAGTAGGTGAAATTCGTGATAGGGAAACTATGGATATAGCTTTAACTGCTGCAGAAACCGGTCATTTAGTATTTTCAACTCTTCATACCATAGGAGCTTCTCATACTGTTAACAGGATTATAGGGTTTTATTCATCAGATGAAGAACAGACTATAAGACATAGATTAGCAGGATCTTTAAGATGGATTATAGGACAAAAATTACTTCCTAAAATAGGAGGAGGGAGAATACCTGTTTTTGATATTTTATATAACACTTTAAGAGTAAAAGAAATAATTATGACTGGAGAGAGTGAAGGAAGAACTTTTTATGAAGTTATGACTCAGGGTAGCGCCTTTGGAATGCGAACCTTTGATCAAGATCTTGTAGAGCTTTATAAAAATGAGATTATAGAAGAAGATATAGCTCTTGCTCATGCTCTTAGAAAAGATAGAGTAGGAAGACAGATAGATATTATAAAGAAACAAAAAGGTAAAGAAAGTATAATTTCTTCTTTGGAATTAGATAGAAAGGGTGTTAAATGAAAGGAGGATATCAAAATTATCTTATAGAAAAAGCACTTTGTTTAATTTATTGGGATTTAAATTCATCTTTAGATATTCTTAAAAATCACTTTTCTGAAAATTTTGAAATTAGAGAGATAAAAACTTTAGAAGATTTGATTTATTGGTGTAAAATAGCATCAGTAAGAATAATAATTTTTGGAATAAAAGATTTAGAAAAAATAAAAGATTTGGTAAAGTTTTTAAATGAAAAATTTCCTATAGAAAAAAGACGAGAGATATTTT
>QNAZ01000127.1 GCA_003641645.1 Thermodesulfobacteriota bacterium | reverse complement strand
GCCTAAGTCTATGATAATATTTGATCCTAATTTAAAGTTAAAAGATTTGACTCCTCAATATCTTTTGTCCCAACAATATGATATGGTTTTTGTAATAGAAGAAGATGTAATAAAAATATTTGATCATAATTTAAATTTAATAAGGTATTATGGAAATCTTAGTTATAAAAAATCTATTAAACCTTCAACCATTATATCCACTACCAAGGTTTATCAACCCTCAAATAATATTTTTTCTATCAATCCTCCTACTATTTTAGGAAAAATGAAAGGAGAAGTTTTTCAGGCAGAATTTACAGATATAGATAATGATAACAATCCTGAAATGATTTATTTTAATTCTCAAGGACTTTTTATAGTGAAAATAAAGGGTGGGATTTTAGCTCAATACACACCAAAAGCTGGTAAAATTGTAAATTTTTCTGTAGGTCCTTCAGGATGGATAGCTTTAAATATTTTTGATGAAAATGCAGGTATGAGAAGTGAAATTTTAAGATACACTAAAGAAGGATTAGTTCCGGTTGTTACAAATATAAATCTTATTTTAAATTTTGTAGATTATACAGCACAAGGAATAAAAGACACTTTAATAGGACAGACTTTTGATCCAGAAAAATTTTTTGGAGATAAAGTGTATATTTTAAAAAGAGAAAATAATCAATTGATATATGTAGCTCAAGTAAAAGTTTCTCCTGATTACAAAAATATTGGAAGTGCTTTTGTTGATTTAGATAGAGATGGAAATTCAGAAATTATTAATTATCTTTCTGATGGAAGATTAGCAATTTACAAAAATTCTAATATAATTTGGGCCTCTCCTTATCCTGTGACAAAACATTTTTATGAAGTAAAGCTTATTAAAGGAAAAAAAGGACAGGAAATAGTAAAACAGATTATATATCCTTGGATAACACCAGTTTTAACTGATATTAATAAAGATAAAAAGAAAGAGATACTTTTTGTATCTACTAATTTTCCTTTAGAGACTGTTAAAGGTGATTTAAAATATATACCTTTGAATAGTGCTACTTCACAAATATTTGTTCTTGGTTTTGAGAAAACTTATTTTTTTAAAAGTTTGGGAGCTTCTCAAACAGGATTCATTACAGGTTTAGGGGTCTTTGATAATGGCATTTATTATACTTTAATAAAAGGAAAATATCCAGGAGATACAGAAAGTGAACTTTATTTAAGTATTTTTTAATTTAAGGTTTTTCTATAGTAACAATTGTATGAACATTTCCTCTTGGATGAAAATCTGCTACAACTTTAAGTTTTTTTGGTTTCAATAAATTCCATAAAGCATCGAAAATTTCATTAGTAGCTGCTTCATGGGAGATATATCTATTTCTAAATTTATTTAGCCAGAGTTTAAGAGATTTCAATTCAACAATTTTATCCTTAGGAATATACGAAATTTTTATTACTGCAAAATCAGGATATCCAGATCTTGGGCAGAGACATGTAAACTCTGGAAAAGTAATTTCTATAAGATAATCTTTATCAGGATAGGGATTATCCCAAGCTTCAAGTTCAGCTTCTTCTATTGCAACTTCTCCATATTTTTTCTCCTTCATATTTTTACTTAAAAACTTTTTATTTAAATTTTGTAAAAATTTTTAAAAAAACCTCAATTCCCTTAAAAGGGATTGGAAAAAATTATTTAGTAAATAAAGGGGTTAAACCTGCCCACTGTCTCATTTTTTCATAAGCTACTACTCTTGGAAGATTATGCATTTCTTTTGGACCTGGATTTTTCATATAAAAAGCATTAACAGGATATATTGTACCAAATTCTTTTTTTTCTACAGCAATTTTGCCTAATCTAACAAGATCAATTATAAGTCCAGCTAAAGCTGGGCTATCATTAATTCTTCCACTAATAATAAGTTCATCTATAGCTTCATTAAAGCTTATGTATTCTATATGCATGGAAATAAATTTTTTATCACCCAAAGGTTCCATAAAACCTGTTGGTTTTATAAAATGTGGAGCATCATAACCTAAAATATCTTTTACAATACTGGATTTAGTAAATTCTTTACTTTTATTCCTTTCTTTATCTGTAAGTGCAAGAAAATCTGTATTACCACCTATATTAAATTGAACTATATCTTTTACATATCTATTTCTCTGAGCTAAATGAGCTAAAATATCAGCTGTCAAAGGAGTAGCTCCTGTAGCTCCGTCATCTCCAAATATTACTAAATTACATTCTTTAGCTAATTCTACATAAGCCGGATCATTTGCGATAAGAGTAGGAATTGTATTAACAAAAGCTGCTCCTCCTACCTCTTTTGCATAAAGTGCTGCTGCATAAACATAAACCTGAGTAGCAGTTAATCTATCTTTTGCATCATTTTCTATCGCTTTAATTAATTCTTCTTTATTTTCAAATGGGACAAAAGCTTCTGTTGTGCAAACATTTACTATTACATCAGGTCTAAGAGATTTCCATTCCTCAGCCAATTTTTCTACAATTTCTTTAAGAGAAAAATTGTCTTCCAATCCCTCTGCTTCAATAGGAAGATTTTTTAAACTTTTCAAATGGATTCCCTTTCGAATTTTTATTTCTTTTAATGTTTCAGGGACTCCATTATTCCAGTAATTTTTGACAACTTCAAAAAGGGATTTACCAATTTTATTTTTATCAACATCATAACTACCAACTATTTCAACTTCTTCAATTTTTATAGGTAATTCATTTTTTAAAGGAACTCCATAATATTTAATTTCTCCTTTTTTTATTCTTTCAAGACCAATTGCAAAAATACTTGCCACATATCCCTGTCCTAAAATAACTACTTTAACCATACTTTTTAATCACCCCCTTTCATTTTGATTTTTTAAAAACTGGTTTCAGGTTTTTTTCTATATGCCAGCACCAGAGTTAATCCGACTCTAATATTTGTTAGTATTGCAAGAAAAATAAACAATTCTAAGATTCTATTTACTAAACAAAAAAGCATAGTTATAAATATTCTTTCATCTCTTTTTCCAGGCAAATATTTCATTTGAGGTATTATTTTATAAATATCTTGAAAAAAGGATGCTTTATATCTTTCTGTAGAATAACTTACCATGAGAGAGCCAAATATAGCAAAAGCTATAATTATCCAAAATTTATAAGATGGATGGATTACACAAGCTAAAGCAAGAAGAAAAGAAAAATCTACATATCTATCAAGAACTGAATCTATATAACCTCCAAGTTTACTTGTTCTCATAGAAGCCCTGGCTATCTCTCCATCTACCCCATCAAGAATAGAACTTATCTGATATAAAATACCTGCTAAAGGTATGCTTAACCATACTACTGCTGCAGAAAAGATTCCAAGCAGAAAGGTTAAAAGAGTAATTTGGTTTGGAGTTAAATAATCTACTAAATACTCACTTATTTTTGTAGAAATTTTTCTATTAATTAATTTAGAAATCCAACCATCTCCAGTTCCTTTTATAGAATTTTTTATTAAATAATGCTTTGCTAATTTTCTTTCTTTAGGAGTATCAACATC
>QNAZ01000126.1 GCA_003641645.1 Thermodesulfobacteriota bacterium | reverse complement strand
GCCTATAATAAAACCTACTTTCCAATAAAGAGAAAGATTTAAAAACCATCTAACCCAAGGATAAAATTTAGTTTTTAATTTAATAAATTTTTCTTGTAAAAACTTCATTTTATTTTTTTAATTTATAATTATTTTAATATTAATATAATTATTAATAATTAAAAATGCAAGATATTGTAAATATTATTTTACAAATTTAAGAATTTTTTTAAACTCCCCAGTTCCTGCTTTTTTAAGAATCTGAAAAACCAAGATTTCGGTAGTAGTAATAATACCTCCTGCAGATTTTATAAGCTCAAGCCCTGTTTTCCAATCTAACTTTTTTCTACTACATACCGCATCTTTAATAACAAAAACAGTGTATCCATTTGAAAGCAAATCAAGAGAGGTTTGCCATACACATACATGGGTTTCCATTCCTGTTATTATTACTTTTGTTCTATTAAGTCTTTGTATGGATTCTGCAAATTTAGGTTCTAAAAAGGAACTAAAGGTAATTTTTTCTATAGGTTTATAGTGAGAAAGAGCTTTTCTTATTTTTTCTACTGTTTGTCCTAATCCTTTTGGATATTGTTCTGTTAAGATAATAGGAATATTAAAAAGTTTGGAAAGTTCGATCAGAGTGATAGTATTTTTTATTACCTTTTCAGCTATATCTTCCTTCATAGCATTAACAAGTTTTTCCTGAATATCTGTTATAATTAAAATAAGTTCTTGTGGTTTAATAAAGTATTTTTCAAACATAGCTTTACTCTTTAAAAGTTTCTTCTTTTAACTTAGGAGAGAATTCTTTCAAAGCCTTTTTAATAAGAGTATCTAAGGAATCTTTTTCCTCAAAGACTTGATAAAGCACTTTTTCCACTTCTTTACTTTGGAATCCTAAACTCATAAGACAGCTTTTAGCTTCTTCAAGGAGAATTTCTTTTTCTGGAGGAAGTATTATACCTTTTTGAGAAGGTTTTAAAAAGAGGCTTTTTAATTCTAAATAAAGCTTTTCTGCTCTTTTAGGACCTATACCTGGAACTTTTGAAAGTTCTTGGACTCTTTTATCAAGAATTATTCTTCTTAATGTTTCAGGAGAAAAAATAGAAAGAAGATTTAAAGCTAATTTTGGTCCTATTCTGGAAAGAGTATTAAGCTTTATAAAAAGCTCTCTTTCTTCTTTATCAAGAAATCCATATATTTCTATATACTCATTTTTTCTTAATATAGGAACTACATAAAAAAGGGTTTCCTTTTCTAAAAAATTTTCTTTTAAAATTTCTATAAGATTAAAAGGAATAAGTATTTCCCAAAAAATACATTCGTTAGTTTGTAAAATCAATTTATTTGGAGGATTTATTTCTTTGACAATTCCTTTAAGTTGATAAAGCATAATTTTAATGGTGTAATTCTAAAGCCAAAATCAAAGCAACTGCAAGAGCATCCATTTTATGAGAATCTGGTTTTAACTCAAACTTGGGTTTTACAATTTTTTCTTTTAAAAATAAATTTAAAATATGGGAAATTTCTTCTTTTTTAGCTCTTCCATACTGAGTAAAAAATTTTTTAATTTCTAAAGGATGATAAGTTTTTACAGGGATATTATAAAGTCCGGCTATAAGTAAAGCAATTGCTTGAGCTTGAGCAAGCTTAGTTCCTGCTTTAGGATAGGTTTTAGCAAATATTTCTTCTATACCTATTATATCAGGTTTGAGCCTTTCTACAGTTTCTTTTAATTTATTAAATAAATAAGTAAGTTTTTCTACAGTGGTTTTACAATTTTTGGTATTAAAAGTTTGCCAATCTTTTAATTCATAGGAACTATTTTTAATTTCGAGAAGAGCAAAGGCTAAATTATGAATACCAGGATCTATTCCTAAAATTTTCATTTATTTAAGTTTTCCATAATTTTTTCTGGAATATCAAAATTGGCATAAACCTGTTGAACATCGTCAAGTTCCTCTAAAGCTTCCATAAATTTTAGAATGCTATTTGCAGTAGCTTCATCTTCAACTGGAACAGTTGTTTTAGGAACCATAGTTACCTTAGCAGAGATTATTTCAATTCCTGCATTTTCTAAAGCTTTTTTTATTTCTTCAAATTGGGAAGGATCTGTAATAACCTCTATTTCGCTTTCATATTCTTTGGTATCTTCTGCTCCTTTTTCTATAGCAATTTCTAAGACCTTTTCTTCATCTTTTTTAGGGACAACTATGAGTCCTTTTTGTTCGAATATCCAAGCCACTGCTCCAGGTTCAGCAAGGTTTCCTCCATATTTACCAAAAAGATGCCTTAATTCCGAAACAGTTCTTCTTCTATTATCAGTAATAGTATTAATTAATATTGCTACTCCTCCTGGTCCATATCCTTCAAAGGTTGCTTCTTCATACTGAGTTCCTTCTTCTAAACCAAGAGCTTTTTTGATAGCTCTTTCTATGTTTTCTTTTGGCATATTAGCGGAACGAGCTGCTTGAATAGCAGCTCTTAAACGAGGATTAAGTTCAGGATCACCACTTCCTCCTGTTCTTACTGCAACAATGATTTCTCTTATAAGTTTAGTAAACAGTTGTCCTCTTTTAGCATCCTGAGCTGCTTTTTTTCTTTTTATTTGTGCCCAATGAGAATGTCCTGCCATAGAGCCTACTCCTTTTCATAGTTTAGGAGTATTTTAATTAAGTATAATAAGTCTTGTAAAAATTTCAAACTTTATTAGAATATATTTTAGAAATAGCCGAGGTGGCGGAATTGGAAGACGCGGCGGACTCAAAATCCGCTGGGGGTTAACCCCGTGCGGGTTCGAGTCCCGCCCTCGGCACTTTATTAAATTTAAAAATCATTTTTTTTACTTTATTCAAAGTTTTTGCAATTTCTTCCTCTTCTTGAGGATATCCATGTGTTAAAATATTTCTCAATTCTCTCATTGTTGCCCATTGTTCCCAATTAATAGCTAATCCTCGTTTTTCTGCTAAATTAATTACATCTCGCATAAAAAGTTCTTCTATTTCTTTACCTTGAATTAATAAATAAACTCTTAAAAGTTTTCCGATATCCTCATAGAGTTTTGAAAACGATACGCTATAGTATCAGCTTTTTCTAAAATCTCATAGTGCCGAGAAATATTTTCTAAAAGATACTTATATCTTTCTTTCAGAGCTCAATCCCTTCTTGTAAAGCAATTTTCTCAATATCTTTTAGGATCTTTTTCTAAAATTATATCGATTTTTTGTTCTCCGAGCTTTTCCCATAATTTAGTCAAAAATTTTAATTTTCTTTCTAAAAGATTGTCTTTAAATACAGGTTTAATATAAAGATCAATATCTCCTCCTTTTCTTTCAAAATAAACTCTACTTCCAAAGAGGGATGTTTCGCTTAATTTGAATCTTTTCTTTTAAAGAAAAACCAATATAAAAGTGCAGGAGTTTTTATGAAAATTCGTAAAAATATTGCTGAACCTATTGAAAACAATGTTATATAAGGTATTGCATTTTCTGAAAATTTCTTAATTTTTTTCTTAAACATAATATTGAAACCTCTTTTATGT
>QNAZ01000125.1 GCA_003641645.1 Thermodesulfobacteriota bacterium | reverse complement strand
ATAGAATATGATAATAAAGTTAAAGAAAAAGCAATAGAAGCTGGTAGGAAAGGAGATATGATTTATTACAAATACTGGAATTTAATGCATATTACTCCTGATGAAGTAATTAGATGGGCTGAACTGAATAAAAGAGCAGAAAAAGGTATAAGAAAAGAAATAAAATCCTTTGCAAGACAAATAATGCAATAAGGAGGTGTGCTATGGCAAGAAAAAAGAAAAAAACAACTAAAAAAGAAGATAGGTATTGGTTACAAGAAGCAAAAGAAAGAATGGAGAAAAAAGGAACTGTAGGAAAGTTTACAAGATATTGCATAAGGAAAGGGTATAAAGGAGTAACTCAAGCTTGTATCAATGAAGCTAAACAAGAAGCAAGAAAAACAGGAAATACTGAGCTTTTAAAAGAAGCTGTTTTTGCTCAAAATGTAAGAAAAATTGCTAAGAAGAGAAAAAAGAAAAAATAATTAAGCGAGGTGAGGGGATATGGCTAAAAAAAATGATAAGCCATATCTTCTTATGAAAGCTGTTGGTGCTTTAGAAAAACATAGGAACCTTAATGAAAAAGAAGCTTTTAGAATTGCTACTGTAGCTTTACAAGCTGTTGGGTTATTAAGACCCAAAACTCAAAAACTTACTCGTTGGGGGAAGGATTTGCAAAGGAGGATGAAAATTTCCAGAGCTAAAAGAAAAAGGAGATAAAATGCCTTTAAAGAAGGGAGCAATTTATAAGTATAAAACTGGTAAATATGTAAGGGAGAAATTAGGCAGTAAAAAAGGGTGTATTGCTTATAGAGTTGTTCCTGTTCCCAATAAACCAGGACGGAAGGTTTTAGTTTGTATTACAAAAAAGAAAGGACCAAGAGGAGGAAGAACAAAAGCTATTAGTCTTTTGAGAAGTCTTAAAACTGCAAAAGGAAAAAAATTGGCAAAAAGAGCGAAAATAAAAACAGAAAAAAGAAAGAGGAGATAATATGAATGGAGGGGAAGACCCTTTTAGTAAATATTTACAATGTTTTACCTGAGCTTTTATCTTCAGACGAAATAGTAAAATTACTTTTAATAAGAACAATTGAAGCAGCAGATATGACACCAGTTTTACATACCTTACAAATAGCACATTTCCCAATTCCTGTAAAGGATAAAGGATTTAGAGGAGAATATGGTTTGTCGGCAGGTATAGTTTTAATTGAAAGTCATGTTTATATCCACACCTGGCCTGAAAAAAATTATATGAGGTATGAAATGTCTTCCTGTAAAGATTTTGGGGAAAAGAAAGTTTTAAATGTTTTAAAAACAATTTTAGGAAATAAAATTAAAATTGAATATCAAGCTATACCATGGGAAATAAAAAATGAATAAATTTTTAAAAATTTTTAATTCTAAGTGGAACCCGTTCGGTAATTATGATGATCCAATACCTCCAGAGAAATATTTTGAAAAATATGGTTGGTTTGCTTATCCTTATTGGTATTTTGTAAGAAATCCCTTTCACAATTTCTGCCGTTATTGGATAGGAACAAGCAGTTATCCTGCGGCTTGGAAAGTATGGCATCCTAAAAGGAAGTGGAACCTTATCTTACCTTTCTTTAGTTATCGTGGAAATAAAATAGAATTTTACCTCGGTTGGCGCCCGAAATCAGATGGATCTCAACTATTTGGAATAGCTTTTAGAAAAAGGGGGAGTAAGTAATGTGGCAAGTTTTAATGTATAAAAGCACTTATAAATGGCTTTTTTATGGCTTAATCGGCTTTATAATTATATCTTTTCTCCTTTATTTCAATCATCTCCGTAAGGATAATGTCAAGATGAAGCAAGAGCTTTATTTACTTAAAAATCAGCTTGCTACTTGTCAAAAAGCTAATGCAGAGCTTACTCAGCAAATAGAATTAGACAGGCAAAAATACAAAAAGAAAATTGTTCAGCTGTTAAAAGAAGCTAACAAATCTCCTAAAGTAATAGAAATTCCTAAGATAGTTGAAAAACCTGTTTATGTCCCGACTGAAGACTGTCAGAAAATGGCGATTATGATTGACGAATTTATAAAAATACAGAAAGAGGGAAAAAGATGAGAAGCGTTGTATTAATCAGCTGTTTAACTTTTCTCCTTTCCGCATGTGCTACCACTCAGCCAGAAGTGAAATACATAGAAAAGCCTGTTTATATTAAGTGCGAAATCCCAGAAGTGCCACGAGCAGAGTTACAAACTATTCCTGAAAATGCAACTTATCCTGAAAAACTTCAATGCATTTTGAATAACTACTTAAAACTTCAAAAAGAAAATAAAATGCTAAGGGAGGCGATAGAAGTATGCAAATAAAAGAGACTTTAAGACAATGGAACCTGCCTCTACTTATTATCGTTTTAGGTGGGTTCCTTTTTGCTACAGGGCTCATTTTTAACTTTTTCCCGTCTATCCAAGTTGTAGCTAAAAAAACTTTTCTTGTAGCATGGTGGTATTTCTTAACTTACATTTTTAGGAAACTCAGGCTTGGAACACTTAAATGGGAGGAAGATGACAAAAAAATATATTATTTCATTCTTCTTATTGGTTCTGCTCTTATTTTTGCCCTTGCTTAGTCAAGCAGGGGATTGTAAAAAATTTGCAGGTAAGGTAAGAAGAGCCCACGAGTGGTTCTTTGGGCTTGATTATCCCTACTGGTATTCTGTTGCCCAGTTAAAAGTCGAAAGTAATTGTAGATGGGTAACTTCCCTTGATGGTTGGGGAAGTTTAGGCTATGCTCAAATAACTCCAAGATTTTGGGATAAAGAGCTTTCTAAAAAATTCCCTAACTGGAAAGAAAAAGATCACTCCGACTATTTCATGTCTCAGGCTTACATTCTATGGAAGAACCATAAACGCAATAAATGCGGCAAGCTCTTTATCACTTATCAATGTTATAACCGTTCCTGTTATAAGATTATCAGAGAGACAAAAGGATGTTGTTCTTGGCAGCAAGGTTATCAAGAATGCTTAAAGCATCCTAAAAAAATTTGTGTCTGGCGAGTAAAAGGCAAGTGTAAACAATACAGAACAGATTGTGATATTAACTATCTTTACTCTAAGAAAATTTATAAATTTGGTAAACCTATGCAAGAATGGACATCTTCTCGGTTTAGGTTTTGGTAAAAATCTTTTAAAATTGCCTGAAAATTGCCTGCAAAATGCAGTCAATTTGGTAATGAAATTCCATGAAATTCCATGAAATT
The DNA here is from genome assembly GCA_003641645.1 of Thermodesulfobacteriota bacterium. Taxonomy (GTDB): domain Bacteria; phylum Desulfobacterota; class Thermodesulfobacteria; order Thermodesulfobacteriales; family Thermodesulfobacteriaceae; genus Thermodesulfobacterium. The sequence goes on along the minus strand of QNAZ01000125.1, from coordinate 333 downwards.
CTTTTCACAAATTAGACTATTTCTTGAAAAGCACGCGCCCGGCAGGACTCGAACCTGCAACCTTTGGATTCGTAGTCCAATGCTCTATCCAATTGAGCTACGGGCGCATTTAAAAATAATATAAATTATTTTCTAATTTTAGCAAGGTTATATTATAATTACTATGAGTTTAATTTCTAAATATAGAAATCTTTGGTCTGCTTTCATTTTATGGATTATAGTTTTAATTTCTTCAGGAATATTAATAGTAAGTGCTATTTTTACTTATAAAAATACCAAACTGGCAGCAGAAGACGCATTAAAAATGCAGGCTCTTGGAATAGCTATTACTCT
>QNAZ01000124.1 GCA_003641645.1 Thermodesulfobacteriota bacterium | reverse complement strand
GCAAAAGAAAGTACAGATTTTTCTCAGATTACAAATAGATTAATTACTCATTGTGAAGAAATAAAAAGAATACTTTTAGCTTCAGAAAACTTATTTAATATTCCTGCCTCAGAAGAGAAATCCTTTTTATCTAAGCTTAATCCTTTTAGCAGAATAGATAAATTTTTTTCTAAATTATTTTCTAAAAAGAGAGAATTTAATGTAAAAATTTCTATTCCTCCACCTCCCCCTCCCCCTGGATATACCGAAAATCTTAAAGATGCTTTTTCAAGGAACTATTCTCCTAAGAAAACTTATACATCTTCTCCTTGGCAATGGTTTTAGGTGAAATTATGATAAGTAGATACCAACCTCAAATTATTATCAAACCTTATAAAAAAAGAAGAAAAAGAATAAGAAAATGGCTTATAGGAATTTTGATAATAGGATTTATTCTCACACTTTCTATTTATCTGGGTCTTAACTTTATAGTAAAAAGAGAGCTGAAAGAGATTGAGGAAATTAAAAAAGAGAATAATTATTTTAGAAAAGAAATTCAAAAATTATCAAATTCTGACACCCCCTATGAGGAGATTTTAAGTACAAAATATGGTTATATAAAAAAGGGAGAAAAAATAATTATATATTCTCCCCTTTATTATAAAAATAGGGAAATAGAAAAGGGGGTAAAGGAATGAAATATATGGTATTAGAAGGATTTTATGAAGGAGAAGGTATAAAAATAGGAATAGTAATAAGTAGGTTTAATGTTTTTATTACTCAAAAACTTTTAGAGGGGGCATTAGATGTTTTAAAAAGACATAAAGTTTCTGAAGAAAATATTTATGTTGCTTGGGTTCCTGGTGCTTTTGAAATTCCTTTAATAGCAAAAAAATTAGCTGAAACTAAAAAATTTGATGCTATTTTATGCTTAGGTGCAATAATAAGAGGAGCAACACCCCATTTTGAGTATATCGCTGCAGAAACATCTAAGGGTATAGCTCAAGTAATGCTGGACACAGGAATTCCTATTATTTTTGGTATTTTAACTACAGATACTATTGAACAAGCTATTGAGAGAGCTGGAACCAAAGCAGGTAATAAAGGAGCAGAGGCAGCTTTAAGTGCTTTAGAAATGATTAATCTTTTAAAAAAAATTGATCATTTTTAATTAAGGGGGGGCACCTATGAAATCTTTAAGAGATTTTAATTTAAAGGGTAAAAAAGTATTAATAAGGGTAGATTTTAATGTTCCAATGGAAAATGGAAAAATTACTGATGATACAAGGATTATAGAAACAATTCCTACTATAAATTATGTAGTTCAGTCTTTTGGTAAAGTTATACTTTGTTCTCATTTGGGAAGACCAAAAGGAAAAAGAGTTCCTGAATATTCTTTAAAGCCAGTATATGAATATTTAAAAAAAGTTCTGAAAGTACCAGTTAAATTTTTAGAAGATATTACAAGTGAAGAAACAGATAGAGTTTTAGAGGATCTTAAAGAAGGAGAGGTGTTACTTTTAGAAAATATAAGATTTTATGAAGGAGAGACTAAAAATGACTTAGAGTTTGCTAAGGTTTTAGCTAAATTTGCAGATATATTTATAAATGATGCTTTCTCAGTTTCTCATAGAACTCATGCTTCAGTAGTGGGAGTAGCTCAATTTGTTTCTGAAAAAGGAATAGGATTTCAGATGGAAAAAGAACTAAAATATCTTTCTAAAATTGTAGGGAAACCTGAAAGACCATTTTATGCTATAGTTGGAGGAAGCAAGGTTTCTACAAAAATAGGAGTTTTAAGAAATCTTCTTAATAAGGTAGATAAATTAATAATAGGTGGAATTATGGCTAATACTTTTTTGGCTGCTAAAGGTTATTCATTAGGAGATTCTTTGTTTGAGCATGATTATATAGATGTAGCTAAACAAATAATGAAAGAAGCTAAGGAACAAGAAGTAAAAATTTATCTTCCTGTAGATGTAGTAGTAGAAAGAAACGAAGAAATTAAAGAAATAAGTTTAAGAGAAATAGCTAAAGAGGATAAAATTTTTGATATAGGAAGTGAAACTGTAAAACTTTTTTCTCAAGCTTTAGAAGGAGCAAAAACTTTGGTTTGGAATGGTCCTTTAGGTTATTTTGAAAAAGCACCTTTTTATAAAGGAACTGTAGCTATAGCAAGAAAAATAGCAGTTTTGCCTTCTACTACCATAGCAGGTGGTGGTGATACTATTTTAGCTATTAAACTTGCAGGTGTTGAAACTTCATTTTCTTATATTTCTACTGCAGGAGGAGCTTTTTTAGAATACTTACAAGGAAAAGAGCTACCGGGATTAAAAGTTCTTAAAATTTAAAATGAAGAATTGACAATGAAAAAATATCTGTTTGCTGGAAATTGGAAGATGAATAAAACTTTTAAAGAAGTTGAAGTATATTTTAATAATTTTTTAAAAAAACTTTCAGAAATTGATCTTTCTGATAAAGAAATTATGATTGCTCCTCCTTTTACAGCTTTAGCTTATTCTCAAAACTTCATAAAAAACAGTCCTTTAAAATTAGGGGCACAGAATGCTTGTTGGGAAGAAAAAGGAGCTTTTACAGGGGAAATATCACCTCTTATGCTTAAAGAATTAGGAGTAGAATATGTAATTTTAGGACATTCTGAAAGAAGGCATATTTTTGGAGAAACTAATGAAATTATTGCTAAAAGGGTAAAGGGTGTTTATAAGTTTGGATTAATACCCATTTTGTGTATAGGAGAAACTTTAGAAGAAAGGGAAAAGGGTAAAACATTAGAGGTAATAGAAAATCAACTTTTAGAGGGTCTTAAAGATGTAAAAGAAATAAAAAAAGGTAATGGTTTTGTTATTGCATATGAACCTGTATGGGCTATTGGCACAGGAGTTAATGCAACACCTGAACAGGCAGAAGAGGTTCATTTTTTTATTAGAGAAAAGTTAAAAAATATCTATTCAGAAGAAATTGCATTTCAAATTAGAATTCTTTATGGAGGCAGTGTTACTCCTAATAATATTCAAGATTTGATGAGAAAACCAAATATAGACGGAGTTCTTGTTGGAGGTGCTTCCCTTGATCCAGAAAAATTTTTTAAAATTTGTAATGTAAAAGTGGAGAAGGAATAAAAATGATAAAGGAAGCTTGTGTTTTACCAGATTATTCAAATATTCCTCAAGAAATTTTAGAAATTCCAAGAAAATATAAAAACATTGTTATAGTTGGAGCAAGTCATAAACCTGAACGACCAAGTTATATAGTAATGGAATACCTTCTTAAAGAAGGTTTTAAAGTTATTCCTGTTAATCCTGCAAGAGAAGAAATTTTAAAACAAAAAGTTTATCCATCTTTATTAGCTTTACCTTCTGATTTTCACCCAGAAGTTATCATAATTTTTAGAAGATCTGATAAAGTTTTACCTATTGTTGAGGAAGCTATAAAACTTAAACCTAAGGTAATATGGATGCAAGAAGGTGTTATTAATGAAGAAGCTAAAAATCTTGCAGAAAAAGAAGGTATAAAAGTAATTATGAATAAATGTTTTAAAAAAATTCATATTC
>QNAZ01000123.1 GCA_003641645.1 Thermodesulfobacteriota bacterium | reverse complement strand
TAAATATTCTTACAAGAGAAAAAGAAGGTTTTAATGAACTTCCTTTTCAAAAGGTTAATCTTAGTGAAAAAGGAATAAGATTCCCTTCAAAAATTCCTTTTGAACTTGGAGATCTGGTAGAGATTAAAACTGTAATTGATATTTATCAACCCTTAGGATTTTATCTTTATGGTGAAGTTGTTCGATGTGAGAAAAAAAAAGAAAATCTTTATGAAATAGCAGTTAAATTTATTAATCTTCCTAAGGATATAAAAGAAAAACTCAGCTATTTTATTCTCCATAAAGAAAGAGAACTAATAAGAGAGTTGAGGTCTGAGTAATGCCTTCTATAGTTGGTTTGATAGTTGTCTTAGTATGTGTATTTGGAGGATATGCCCTTGAGCGAGGTAACTTTTCAGTTATAATTCAACCAGTAGAATGGATAATTATATTTGGAGCGGCTTTTGGAGCTTTATTTATAGCTTCTTCAGGTCCAGCTTTAAAAGGTGTTTTTCAAGGAGCTATTCAGGCTCTTACTAAACCTCAAATTTATACTAAACAAGATTTTACAGATTTACTTCTTCTTTTAAATGATATTTTTAGAAAAATTAAAAAAGAAGGATTAATCTCTATTGAACAGGATGTAGAAAATCCAGAAGCAAGTAGTATTTTTTCAGCTTACCCTAAGATATTAAATAATCATGTAGCACTTGATTTTATAAGAAATACTTTTAGATCTATTTTAACTACTAATATTACTCATTTTGAACTGGATGCCCTTTTAGAAAATGAAATAGAAATAATTCATCAAGAATTAAAAAATCCTGTAGAAAGATTAGAAAAATTAGCTGATTCTATGCCTGGTCTTGGGTTGGTAGCTGCAGTTTTAGGAATTATCTTAACCATGGGAAAAATTAACGAGCCTCCAGAAGTTTTAGGACACCATCTTTCTATAGCCCTTGCTGGAACTTTCTTTGGAATCTTAACGTGTTACGGAATTATGGCACCTTTGGCTCAAAAAATGGATTTTTTTTGTGAACAATATAGAGAATATTTAAATGTTATTAAAACAGCTATTGTTCATTTTATAGGAGGTGGAGCTCCTCAAATAGCGGTTGAGTTTGCAAGAAGAAATATCTCTCCTAACCTAAGACCATCTTTTGAAGAATTAGAAAATCTAATAAGAGGAAAAAAATAGTTAATGAGTACACCACCTATTATTATCAAAAAAGTTAAAAAAGTAGTTGCAGGTCACCACGGAGGTTCCTGGAAAGTTGCTTATGCTGATTTTTTAGCTGGAATGATGACTTTTTTTCTTCTAATGTGGTTAATTACTATTATGGAACCTAAACAGAAAGCCCAAATAGCTGCCTACTTTAGAAAATTTAATATTTTTAAAAAAGCAGGAATAAGTATGCTTATGGAATATTATAAAAGTGGGAAAATCACTTCTTATAAATTAAAAACTATTTCTCAAGAAATACCACCTGTTAGAAGTAAAGGAGAATTATTTAAAAAAATTGTAGAAACTCATTTAAAATCCCTTAAAGAACATGTTCTTATTAATATTGAAGAGAAGAAAAAAATTGTTAGATTAGAAATAGTGGAACTTCTTAATAAACCTTTATTTGTCAGTGGAAGTGCTGAGTTAACACCAGAAGCAAAAAAAATTTTAGCAGTTTTTGCTAAAGAATTAAAAGATATGCCTATAACAATTGAAGTGGAAGGTCATACTGATGCAGTTCCTTCGCGACGAGGTAAATTGGGAAACTGGGAATTATCAACTGCAAGGGCACTTTCTGCTATGTTGGAATTAGAAAAAAATGGAATTCCTCCTAAAAAAATAAGATCTGTTGCTGGATATGCAGACAATTTTCCTTTATTTAAAGACAATCCTTTAGATCCAAGAAATAGAAGAATTACTTTGGTAATTAAATTTCAAAAATTTATTCCTATTTCTCAAAAAACTGAAAAAATTACTACTCATTAATCTCTTAATCTAAACATTATCCTTATTGGAACCTTATCAAAACCTAAACATTTCTGAAAACTATTTTTTATAAATTTTTTTATATGTTGGGAAATATCTTCAGAATCTATATTGGTAAAAATTACAAAAGTAGGAGGTTTTATACCAATTTGAGTGGCATAATAAAATTTGACTCTTTTACCTTTTACATTAAAAGTAAAATTTTCTTTTAAATCTTCCAAAATTTTATTTACCAATGCAGTCTTAACTCTTGCACTATACTGTTTATAAACTTCTTCTATTAATGGAAAAATCTGATTGACTCTTCTTCCAGTTTTTGCAGAAATAGTTAAGAGTGGAGCCCAAGAAATAAATCTAATTCCATATTTTATTTTTTCTAACATAAGATTTCCTGCCTCTCTTTTATTATCAAATAAATCCCATTTGTTTACAAGTAATATGCAAGCTTTGTAATTTTTTTGAATTTGCCTTAATAATCTTTGATCTTGATTAGTTACACCTTCTTCTGCAGTTATCATAAAAAGAACTATATCTATTTTTTTTATAGTATCCAATGCTTTATCTACACTAAATTTTTCTGCTCTTTTATCAATTTTTGTTCTTCTTCTTATCCCAGGAGTATCTATTAAAAGATATTTTCTACCATCTGGTAAAGTTAAAAATACATCTATGCAATCACGGGTAGTGCCAGGAATTTCCGAAACAATCATTCTTTCGTATCCTAAAAGTTTATTAAGTAGTGTGCTTTTTCCTACATTTGGTCTTCCTATAATAGCAATCTTAATAGTTTCAATCTCAGGTATTTTTTCTAAATGATTTTGAGCATATTTTTTAATAATTTCTTTTAATTGAGTAATATTTTTTGGAATTTTTGCAGATAAAAAAACTATTTCTTCAAAACCTAAACTATAGAAATCAAGAGCTCTTTCCTTATCCTCTTTTCCTTCAACTTTATTAACTACCAAAATGACCTTTTTCCCTGTTTTTCTTAAATATTCAGCAGTTGTTAAATCTTCAGTAGTTAATCCTTCTTTTGCATCTACTACAAATAAAACTAAGTTAGCTTCTGCTAAAGACTTTTCAACTACTTCTATTACAGCTTTATTAAAAAAATCTTTACCACCCCAATTTATACCTCCTGTATCAACAAGAAGAACACCTTTATTATCTTCTAATTCCATATAGCCTTCTATCATATCTCTTGTAACACCTGGAGTTCTCTCAACAATAGCTTTTCTTTCTCCTATTAAAGTATTAAAAAGCATAGATTTTCCTACATTTGGTCTTCCTACAATCACTATTTTAAACATAATCCGATTTTTCTTTTACTTTGGGAAATATTTCTATATTAACATTGAGTATAAACTTAGCACTTAAAAAATTCTATAAATTCCTGCTTTATATTTAATTCTAAATAAGTGATTTCCTTTATTATGCTCATTATTTCAAAAAAAATCAGCTTTTTCTAAAAACTTAATGGCTCATTGGTGTATTACCAATAGTTTGATACTCAACGACCTTTTTTGAAAGATCAATTTTGACAGTTTCTATAGCTCCTTTTTTAGCTTGAGAACCACATTCGAAAATCCCTCCCGCCAAAGCTGGACCCCCAGCTCCTGAAC
>QNAZ01000122.1 GCA_003641645.1 Thermodesulfobacteriota bacterium | reverse complement strand
CTTCTAAATTTTCTTGTATAGGAATATTTTCTGGAAGATCTCTATATTCTAATTCTAAAAAGGGATTAGTTTGGACTTCTTGGAGTAAAAAATCATGCAGTTCTATAGTATTTAATTGCAATATTTTTAAAATTAATTTAAGCTGAGGAGTAAGTATTAATTGAGGTGTTAATCTTAATTCATTTTTAAGCTCTATCATTTTTTAATTTTTAAATAGCAAATTTTTCACCTAAAAACTTCTCTTTTACTAAAGAATTTTCTAAAAGCTCTTGGGGAGAGCCCTGACCTATAATTTCTCCTTCAGCTATTACATAACTTCTATCACAAATCTTAAGAGTATCTCTTACATTATGATCAGAAATCAATATCCCGATACCGTCTTTTTTTAAGTTTTTGAGAATTTCTTTTAATTGAGCTATACCAATAGGGTCTATTCCTGCAAAAGGTTCATCTAAGAGAATAAAATGAGGTTCTATTAAAAGTGCCCTTACTATTTCAACTTTTCTTTTTTGCCCTCCAGAAAGAGTATATGTCTTTTGGTTCAATATATCCTTCAGGTTAAAAAGTTCTATATAATATTCTAATCTTTCTTTCATCTTTTTTAAATTATTTTTTAGTTTTTCCAATACAATCTTAAAATTTTCTGCTACAGTAAGTTTCCTAAATACTGAAGATTCCTGAGGTAAATAAATTATTCCTTTTTTAGCCCTCTGAGCCACATCTAAATGAGTAATTGGTTCATTTCCTAAAATTATTTCACCTTTATCTGGTTTTAAAAAACCTGTAATAATATAAAAACAGGTTGTTTTACCTGCTCCATTAGGACCTAAAAGTCCTATAATTTCACTTTCTTTAATTTCTAAAGATATATCCTTAATTACCATTTTATTCTTAAAACACTTTTTTAAGTTTTTAACCTTTAACATAAAAAATATATTTTTTATTTAAAATAAACACTTGCTCTTACTCTACCTTGATTTTTAGCCAAAACTTCGCTTTTGTCTTCATTAAAATATATGATTACAATGTCTCCTTCTACTAAATTTTTATCATGCCAAACTTTAGGAGTTTCTTCTAATACCAGCTTTTCTTGATTTTTAAAATAAACAGCTTTACCTGCATAAGCTTTCCATTTTCCTTTTTCTATGATTACCTTTCCTAAAGCAATTATTTTATTTATTTTCTTCTTTCCTTCTTGAGTAGTGGTATAATATACATACATTCTATCGCACCAAACTTTAAAGTCTTCTCTAACTCCAAAAACTTTTCCTGTAAACATCACTACACCTTCACTTTCAAATACTTCCATTTTATTTGCAGTTATATTTATTTCTGAAGCATTTAAAGAATAAATAAATATAAATATTAATATTAAACAAATTAAAAATAAAATTTTTATTAATTTCATTGGTTTTTCTCTTATTTTAAATTAAAATATAATCCATCTTTTATATTAAAACAAGATAAATTTATAAAAGACTTAAACAGACAATAAAAAAGTTTATTGGAATTTTTTATAAATTGAGAAGTTTTTTCAAAAAAAAATAAAGGGGGACTTAAGTCCCCCTTTTTAATCTTTTATATTTAGAACTCTCCACCACCAGGTGGCATAGCAGGACCTTTTTCATCTTTCTTAGGTTTTTCAGCAACCATAGCTTCGGTTGTAAGAAGCAATCCTGCAATAGATGCTGCATTTTGTAAAGCACAACGGCTTACTTTCTTAGGATCTATTATACCTGCACCAACAAGGTCTTTAAATTCTCCTGTTTCTGCATCAAATCCCGTTTTATCTTTTTCAGATTTTACTTTTTCTACAATAATAGATCCTTCATATCCTGCATTTAAAGCTATTTGACGAAGTGGAGATTCTAAAGCTTTTTTAACAATTTCAACACCATACTGCTCATCTCCATCTAATTTAAGATTTTCTAAAACAGGCAAACATCTAATATAAACAGTCCCACCTCCAGGAACAATTCCTTCTTCTACTGCAGCTTTTGTAGCATTAAGAGCATCTTCAACTCTGGCTTTCTTTTCTTTTAATTCTGTTTCAGTAGCTGCACCTACATAAATAACTGCTACTCCACCTACAAGTTTGGCAAGTCTTTCTTGAAGTTTTTCACGATCATAATCTGATGTTGTTTCTTCAATTTGGGCACGAATTTGTTTAATACGAGCTTCAATATCTTCTTTTTTACCAGCTCCATCAATAATAGTAGTAGTTTCTTTAGTAATCACTACTCTTCTTGCTTTTCCAAGATCAGAAAGTTGCACATTTTCTAATTTCATTCCAAGTTCTTCAGATACAAAAGTTCCTCCAGTCAAAATAGCAATATCTTGAAGCATTGCTTTTCTTCTTTCACCAAATCCAGGAGCTTTAACTGCACAACATTGTAATACTCCTCTAAGTTTGTTTACTACTAAGGTAGCAAGAGCCTCACCTTCTACATCCTCAGCAATAATTAAAACAGGCTTCCCTGCACGAGCTATCTGTTCAAGAAGTGGTAAAAGATCTTTCATTGCACTTATTTTCTTATCATAAACTAAAATATATGGATCATCTAAAACACATTCCATCTTTTCAGCATCTGTAACAAAATAAGGAGATATATATCCACGATCAAATTGCATTCCTTCAACTACTTCTAAATAAGTCTCAAGACCTTTAGATTCTTCAACAGTAATTACTCCTTCCTTTCCTACTTTATCCATAGCATCAGCAATAAGATTACCAATAGTAGCATCATTATTAGCAGAAATAGTAGCAACTTGAGTTATTTCTTGGCGAGATTTACAAGGCTGGGCAATTTTCTCCATTTCTTTTACTACTGCATCTACAGCTTTATCAATTCCGCGTTTTATAGCCATGGGATTAATTCCAGCTGCAACCAATTTCAATCCTTCTTGGAAAATAGCTTGAGCTAAAACAGTAGCTGTAGTAGTTCCATCACCTGCTACATCACTAGTTTTAGAAGCAACTTCTTTTACCATCTGAGCTCCCATATTCTCAAATTTATCCTCCAATTCAATCTCTTTAGCAACAGTTACTCCATCCTTAGTAATTAATGGTGAACCAAAAGATCTTTCTAAAACAACATTTCTTCCTTTTGGACCCAAAGTTACCTTTACTGCATCTGCTAACTTATTTACACCACTTAAAATTTTATCTCTGGTATTAGCTCCGTAAATAATTTCTTTAGCAGCCATACTACTACCCCCCTTTAGATTTTTTTAAATTATTCTTCAATAATAGCTAAAACATCATCCTCTCTCATAATTAAATATTCTTCACCTTTTATTTTAATTTCAGTCCCAGCATATTTACTAAAAAGAATCTTATCTCCTTCTTTTACTGTTAAAGATTGTTTCTGACCATTATCCAAAAGTCTACCATCTCCAACAGCTATTACTTTACCCATAATAGGTTTTTCTTTAGCTGTATCTGGAATAATAATTCCTGAATCAGTTCTTTGTTCCTCTTCAATACGTTGAACTAAAATTCGATCATATAAAGGTTTAATCTTCATGCTTCCACCTCCCTACTTAGTTTTAGTATTAAACTTGATTAATTTATTGTTTAGCAGAAAAAATAATCATTCATTT
>QNAZ01000121.1 GCA_003641645.1 Thermodesulfobacteriota bacterium | reverse complement strand
GTCTCAAGCAGAGCTTCTCTTTCTTCACCTTTAGCAATTAATATTTTTCTATACTCCCCTTGTGGTATAAGAAAAACTTTTTTAAATTGCTTAGCATCAAGTCCGATAAGTTCTTTTATCTTATCTTTTATTTCATTTTTTTTAGCTGAAAAAAGTTTATTCTCAATCCATAAAGATACATTTTCAGCTCTACCTCTAAAAGAAGGTCTTCTAACAATTTGATAAGTTTTTCCATCTAAGAAAAATTTAAATTTGATTTCAGGAATTAAATTGGGTTTATTTTTAATAAAATGAGAAATAAGAGATGTTGGATTGCGTCCTTCGATAGTGCTTTCTCCATAAAGAGCATAAAAAATAGCATCAAAAAGTGTAGTTTTTCCTGCACCTATTTCTCCAGAAATTAAAAAAAGTCTATTTTGTGTTAAAAACTTAAAGTCTTCTTCTTTAATCTCGGCTTGAAGGTATGGTCCAAAGCCTTTTATGGATAGATAAAGCGGTTTCATTTAATTTTAAATTTTCTTTTCATTTCTCTTTCTAAATCTCTTCTTTTAATTTCTTCTCTTCTATCATAAATTTTTTTACCTTTAGCTAAAGCAAGTTCTACTTTAGCTAATCCTCTTTCATTAAAGTAAATTTTTAAAGGGATAAGGGTATAACCTTTTTCTTGAACTTTTCCTGCCAGTTTTTTTATTTCTGATTTTTTAAGAAGAAGTTTTCTTGTTCTTGTAGGATCTATATTTTTGGCTTCTCTACTATGAGGATAAGGACTTATATGGAAATTATATAAAAATACTTCACCATTAACCACTCTGGCAAAGCTATCATTAAGATTTGCTCTTCCCTGTCTTAAAGATTTTACTTCACAACCAAGAAGTTGAATACCAGCTTCATAAGTTTCTTCTATATTATAAAAATGATAAGCTTTTTTGTTAGTGCATACTATCTTTTGTGGCATATTTCAAAAATAGCATATGTAAACATAAAGTCAATTTACTTTATTATTACTTGACAAAAAATACAGTTTTTGCTATTATCCTTTTAATAAAAGAAATCACAAAGTTTGACAAAGGAGGTCAAATAATGAATTATCATAAACCTTTTATATTATGGTTTGACGAAATTACTTATAAAGATGTTCCTTTAGTTGGGGGTAAAAATGCTTCTTTAGGAGAAATGTATTCTAAACTTAATGAAAAGGGAGTTAAAATTCCCTATGGATTTGCAGTAACAGCAGAAGCTTATAAATATTTCACAAAGAAAAATCGTCTTGATGAAAAAATAAAAGAACTTTTAACTGGACTTGATACTCGTAATGTAGCAGATTTACAAAATAGAGGCAAAAAGATTAGAAATTTGATTTTGAGAGCTAAGATGCCAGATGATTTAGCAGAAGAAATTAAAAAAGCTTATGCAAAATTAGAAAAAATGTATTTCAAAAATGTAGATGTAGCAGTAAGATCCTCTGCCACAGCTGAGGATTTGCCAGATGCTTCTTTTGCAGGACAGCAAGAGACTTATCTTAATATAAGTGGAGAAGAGAATGTAGTTAGAGCAGTTCAAAGATGTTTTGCCTCTCTTTTTACAGATAGAGCTATTTCTTATAGAGAAGATAAAGGGTTTGATCATTTTTCAGTTTATTTATCTGTAGCTGTTCAGAAGATGGTGAGAAGTGATGTAGCTTGTTCTGGAGTGATGTTTACCTTAGATACAGAAAGCGGTTTTAGAGATGTTGTTTATATTACAGGTGCCTGGGGTTTAGGAGAAGCTGTAGTTCAAGGAAAAGTAAATCCTGATGAATATTATGTTTTTAAAACAACTTTAAAACAGGGTTATAGACCGATTCTTTCTAAAAAAATAGGAAGTAAACACATAAAAATGATTTATGGGAATAGTGCAAAAAATCCTATAAAAACAGTTAAAACTTCAAAAGAAGAAAGGAAAAAATTTGTATTGACAGATGATGAAATTTTAACCTTAGCTAAATGGGCAGTTATTATTGAAGAGCATTATGGAAGACCAATGGATATAGAATGGGCAAAAGATGGGGACGGAGTTAATGTTGGAACAGGGGAACTTTATATTGTTCAAGCTCGTCCAGAAACAGTTCATGCTGTAAAACAACAAAAATATTATGAAATTTATAGACTGAAAAGCGAAGGAAAAGTTATATGCACTGGTAAAGCAGTAGGAAGTAAAATAGGGCAAGGTAAGGCAAGGGTTGTTTCAGATGTAAGTGAAATTTCTCAGTTTGAGGAAGGAGAAGTTTTAGTAACTATTATGACAGATCCTGACTGGGAGCCTATTATGAAAAAAGCAGGAGCTATTGTAACTGATAAAGGAGGAAGAACTTGCCATGCAGCTATTGTTTCAAGAGAACTTGGTATTCCTTGTATAGTAGGAACTGAAGTAGCAACACAACTTATAAAAACAGGAATGGAAATAACTGTTGATTGCACACAAGGAGAAGAAGGAAGAGTTTTGAAAGGTTTAGTTCCTTTTGAAGTTGAAAGGATTGACCTTAAATCTTTACCGAGAACCAGAACAAAGATCATGATGAATATAGGTATTCCTGAACAAGCTTTTGCTCAAGGACAAATTCCTAATGACGGTGTTGGGCTTGCACGAATAGAATTTATTATAGGTTCTCATATAGGAATTCATCCTCTTGCTTTGATAGAATATGAAAAATTAAAAGAAAAAGCTAAAAATGATAAAAAAATAGCTAAATTAGTTTCTTTAATAGAGAAAAAAACTTATGGATATAAAAATAAAGCTGATTTTTATGTAGATAAATTAGCTCAAGGAATAGCGATGATAGGGGCTGCTTTTTATCCCAATGATGTAATTGTTAGATTTTCAGATTTTAAGACCAATGAATATGCTAATCTTGCAGGGGGATATTTATATGAACCTGTAGAACATAATCCTATGATAGGATGGAGAGGAGCTTCACGTTATTATGATCCCAAATTTGAACCTGCTTTTGCTTTAGAATGTAAAGCTATTAAAAAAGTAAGAGATGAAATGGGATTAAATAATGTAAAAGTGATGATTCCTTTCTGTAGAACTGTTGAAGAAGGAAAAAAAGTAATAAAAGTTATGGAAAAATGTGGACTTAAGCAAGGAGAAAATGGTCTCGAAGTCTATGTAATGTGTGAAATTCCGAGTAATGTTATTTTAGCAGAAGAATTTGCTAAAGTTTTTGATGGATTTTCTATAGGTTCTAATGATTTAACCCAATTAGTCTTAGGACTTGATAGAGATTCTGAATTAGTATCTCATATTTTTGATGAAAGAAATTTAGCAGTAAAAAGATTAATAAAACAGGTAATACAAATTGCAAAAAAATATAATAGAAAAATAGGAATATGTGGACAAGCTCCCAGTGATTTTCCTGATTTTGCTGAATTTTTAGTAGAATGCGGTATAGATTCTATGAGTTTAACTCCTGATACTATTGTTAAAACAAGACTTTTAGTAGCAGAAAAAGAAAAAAGTTTAAAATAAAAAGTGAGATATTTAATTGTTTTTATTTTAATATGGTTTCCTTCTATAGTTTTTGCGCAAATTAAAATAGGTATTCTTCCTATTGATTTTAAAGGCTCTAAAATTTCTTC
>QNAZ01000120.1 GCA_003641645.1 Thermodesulfobacteriota bacterium | reverse complement strand
TATAAAATCTCATGAAAAAAATAATTTTTCCTAAAATTTTTGCTGTTGATGTTCTTAGTAAAATAAGAAAAGAAATTATAATTTATATCTCAATATTCTTTATTTTGTGGATTTTTTTATTTTTTGTTTTTCCATATCTTTTTCCTTATTTAATATTTCCGTATTTTAAAATCTTAAAAGGAGAACCTCTAATTTTTACAAGTTTGGAAGAAGCTTTATTTGTTCTTTTGAGAGCTTCTTTTTATTTAACACTTATTATATCATTTCCTTTTTTACTTGTCCGTCTATGGAAAGTAATTTCTGAAGAATTTTTTGAACCTGAGAGAATATTTTTTAGAAAACTTTTTTTTCTTTCCTTTTTTCTTGGAATTTTAGGTATTTTAGTAGGATATTTTTTATTTATTCCTATTTTTTTGAAAATATTCTTATTCTTTGGCAGAAACTTTGAAGCTAATTTAAAAATTAATTATTTTCTTTTTTTTGTTTTGAGGGTTCTTTTATTTTCAGTTTTTATTTTCCAGATACCTCTTTTTTTTGCTTTATTAATAAAAGAGGATTTTATTACTGAAGAATTTTACAAAAAAAGAAGATTTTATTTTTTAGGTTTTTTTTATATACTTTCTATTTTATTATCTCCTACTGATTTTTTTATTCAGCTCTTGTTAACTTTATTTTTTTTCTTATTTTTTAAATCAGCTTTTGTATTAGCTAAGTTTCTTAAATAAACAGGAGGGGTTATATGGGAAGAAAAAAAAAGAAAAATATTTTATCTCAGGAAGAAATTTCTCAAAATGAATTATTAGAAAAACTTCCTCCGCCACCTAAGGGAATGAAGTATGTAATTTTAATTGGAGATGGCATGGGTGATTTTCCTATTAAAGAGATAAAAAATAAAACACCTTTAGAGGTAGCTATTACTCCTGGAATGGATTTTATAGCTTCTTATGGGGAAATAGGAGCATGTCAGACTGTTCCACCAGCTATGCATCCTGGTTCTGATGTAGCTATTATGAGTCTTTTAGGATATTCTCCAGAAGAAAAGTATACAGGAAGAGGACCTATTGAAGCAGCAAGCAGAGGTATCACTTTGAGACCAGAAGATGTAGCTTATAGATGTAATTTAGTAACTTTAAAATTTGAAGAAGGAGACCTTATTATGGAAGATTATTCTGCAGGGCATATTTCTACAGAAGAAGCTGTGGAATTAATAGAAGCTATTAATAGGAATGCAGGGACAGATAAAATCGAAATAATTCCAGGAGTAAGTTATAGACACATTCTTATTTGGAGGGGAGGATCAGGAGGGCTTCATACCTATCCACCTCATGACCTTTTAGGTAAAAGTATTTGGTTTGCTTTTAATGCTTATGATGAAGAGCCTTATCTTAAAAAATTCATAATTAAAGCTATAGAAGTTTTAGAAAAACATCCAGTTAATTTAAGAAGAAAATTAAATAATCTTCCACCAGCTAATGCAATATGGCCTTGGGGTCAAGGAAGGACTCCTGAACTTGAGCCTTTTTCTGAAAAATGGGGTTTAAAAGGAGCTGTTATTTCTGCAGTTGATTTAATCAAAGGACTGGGAATACTTGCTAAAATGACAGTTATTGATGTGCCAGGTGCAACAGGATATTTAGATACTAATTATGAAGGAAAAGTAGAATATGCTTTGGAAGCCTTAAAAGACCATGATTTAGTTCTTATTCATGTAGAAGCTCCTGATGAAGTTTCTCATCAAGGATCATTAGAACTTAAAATTAAAGCTATAAATGAGTTTGATAGAAGAGTAGTAAGATATCTTCTTGAAAAAATAAATGAAGTTACTAAAAAATATAAAATTCTTGTTTGTTGTGATCATTTAACCCCTATTTCTATAAGAACTCACTCCAGCAAACCAGTGCCTTTTGCTATTTTTGATGTTACCAAGCATAAAAAGAAAAAAAAAGATATAAAGTTTTGTGAAAGAGAAGCTTATCAATCCTCATTAATTTTTAAAAATGGACCTGAACTTTTACAATACTTTTTACAAAGAAAACCTTTAATTTAAAATGTTAAAAGTTTAAAAATGGAAAGTATTAAAACAGATATTCTTATAATAGGTTCTGGAATTGCAGGTTTAAGTCTTGCTTTAAGACTTAAAGATTTAGGAGAAATTACTATTCTTACAAAAAAAAGAGCTTTTGAAACAGCTACCTCATTAGCTCAAGGAGGTATAGCTTGTGTTACAGAAGAAGATGACAGTTTTGAGTCTCATATACAGGATACTCTTGTGGTAGGAGATGGATTATGTAAAAAAGAAACAGTAGAACTTGTAGTTAAATCTGCTCCAGAAAGAATAAAAGATCTTATTAAATGGGGAGTGAAATTTGATAAAGATCCTGAAAATCCAGAAAAATTCCACTTAACATTAGAAGGAGGGCACTCAAGAAGAAGAATTCTTCATGTAGGAGATTATACAGGAAGAGCTATAGAAAATACTTTAATAGAAAGGGTTTTAGAAATAGAAAATATAAAAATTCTTGAAAATTATTTTGTTGTAAGATTGATTACTGAAAATTTTCTAAGACCATCTAAAGTTATAGGTGCTTTCGTCTTAGATCTTACTCATATAAAGCCTATAATTTTTTTAGCTAAAGTAGTAGCCTTATGCACAGGTGGAGCAGGAAAAGTTTATCTTTATACCAGCAATCCAGATACTTCTACTGGAGATGGTATAGCTTTAGCTTATCAAATAGGATGTAGGATTGCTAATATGGAATTTGTGCAATTTCATCCTACATGTTTATACCATCCTAAAGCCAAGAATTTTCTGATTTCAGAAGCTCTAAGAGGAGAAGGAGCAGTTCTTCTTAATGCTGAAGGAAAAAGATTTATGCATAAATATGATCCTATAAGAAAAGAACTTGCCCCAAGAGATGTTGTAACAAGAGCTATAGATATGGAACTTAAAAAAACAGGTGCAGAATGTGTATATTTAGATATTTCTCATCTTCCTTCAGACTATATAAGAAAACGGTTTCCTTATATATACGAAACTTGCTTAAAATATGGAATAGATATAACCTCTCAACCTATTCCTGTTGTTCCTGCAGCTCATTATTTATGTGGGGGAGTATATACTAATTTATGGGGACAGACTGATATTCCCAATTTGTTTGCTATAGGAGAATGTGCTTGCACAGGTCTTCACGGAGGAAACAGATTAGCCTCTAACTCACTTTTAGAAGCTCTTTGTTTTTCTTATCAAGCAAGTATTAAAATAAGGGAAATGTGGGAAGAACTTAAAAAAATACCTTTTAAAGAACCATCTGTAAAAGAATTATCTATTAAAGAAATAAAGAAGAAAAAGTATTCATTTCTCACAATTGGGATTTAATAAGAAAAATAATGTGGGATTTTGTAGGTATTGTAAGAAGTTTAAAAATGTTAGAATTTGCTAAAAGAAGAATAGAATTTATTAAAAAAGAAATAGAAGAAAACTGGCCAGGTATTTATCTTGATTTAGATACTATGGAATTGAAAAAAATTGCTATAATAGCAGAATTAATAATTAGATCAGCTCTTCAAAGACTTGAATCCAGAGGAACACATTATTTATTAGATTTTCCATCCAAAAGAGACGAATATCAAAAAGATACTATAATTTTT
>QNAZ01000119.1 GCA_003641645.1 Thermodesulfobacteriota bacterium | reverse complement strand
GATATGGTTCCTGAGGTATCTTATAATAAAATTGTTAAAAATGCGGGAGGAGGGATTTGAACCCTCACGGGGATAATCCCCACCGGATCCTAAGTCCGGAGCGTCTACCGTTCCGCCACTCCCGCAAATCTAATAAAAATTTAATATAAACTAAGAATTTTTCAACTTTTAAGAATATTACAAAGCTTGACAAAACCTTTCTGTTCTTTAAAATGTCTTTAATTAAAAAACTTAAAACCTTAACTGAAAGGGGTATTTTATGCAGGAAGGTCCTTTAATAATTAAAAAAACTTATAAAGAAATTGGAAAAATGAAAAGACCAAAAAATCTTTCTGAAGAAGTTAAAAAGGAAGTTTTACAAAAGCTTTTTCAAAAAAATCCTGAAATTTTTTCTTCTGATAAGGAGATTCAAAAGAAAATTAAAAATAGACTTGATTGGATAGAGGGATATCATTATATCCTTCCCAAGATAAAGGAACTTCAGAACTTTGCAGAAGAGATCAGAAAGGAATTTTTAAATATAGTATGGTGCGGAATGGGAGGATCTTCTCTTTTCCCTTTAGTTCTTTCTCAAATCTTTGGGTCAAAAGAAGGATACCCTAATTTTTATGTGCTTGATACTAATGATCCAGAGAATATTTCTCAAATAGAAAAGCTTCCTTTTGAGAAGACTTTATTTGTAATAGTTTCCAAATCTGGGACAACTATTGAAACTCTTTCCCATTTTAAGTATTTCTGGAAAAAAGTAGGAAATTTAAAATCTAATCCAGGTTCTAATTTTATAGCTTTGACTGATCCAGACTCACCATTAGAAAAACTTGCTAAAGAACTCAATTTCAGGGGAATTTTTCATCATCCCTCTTTTATAGGTGGAAGATATGCAGCTCTTACTGAAATAGGTTTTTTACCTGCTTGTCTTTTAGGATTAGATATTAATAAAGCTTTGAACTATGCTAAAAATATGTATGAAGCCTGCTTGCCTGATATTCCTTGGGAATATAATCTTTCTGCAAGTTTAGCAGAGTTTTTAGTAGAAAGTTATATTAGAGGCCAGGATAAACTCACTTTTATTAGTGATCCAATTCTTAGACCTTTTACTCTTTGGTTAGAACAGCTTATTGCTGAAAGCTTGGGAAAAGAATTTACAGGAATTGTGCCCATAGTAGGTGAATCTCCAGGTTCTCCTACAGTTTATGGAACTGACAGAGTTTTTGTTTATTTAACACTTAAAGGAAAAGAGCAAATTTATCAGAGACTTATAATGGAATTAAGAGAAGAAGGATTTCCTATAAAAACTATTGCTTTAGAAGATAAATATGAAATTTTTGCAGAAGTTTATAGATGGATGCTTGCTACTGCTCTTTGTGGATATTTTATGGGTCTTAATCCTTTTGATGAACCAGATGTAATTCTTACAAAACAGAGAACTAAAGAAATTTTAGAAAAGTTCAAAAGGGAAAAAGATTTTGGGATAGAATTTTATTTAGATGAAGAAACAAATTGGGGATATTTTTATGATAAAACTGTAACTATTGAATATCCTAAATTTACTGCTTTACTTAAAAAATTTTTTAAAGATCTTTCTCCATGGGTATACATAGGATTTTTAGCTTACTTGCCTATTGATTCTGAAATAGAAGATATTTTTAGAAGTTTTAGAACCTTGATAAGAGAAAAAAGAAATTGTAGCACAGTTTTTGGTTTTGGTCCAAGATATTTACATTCGAGTGGACAGCTTTATAAAGGAGGTCCGCTTTTAGCAAGATTTATGATATTTACAAGAAGGGGGAGAAAAGCTGAACAAATTATACCTGAAGAAGGATACACTTTTTGGGATCAGCAATTTGCTCAAGCATGTGGAGATTTTAGAGCTTTGGAAGAGAAGAAAAAACCTGTTATTATGATACATTTTACAGAAAATTATAAAGAAGATTTGAAAAAATTTTACAATTACTTAGAGAAAGTATTAACTTTTGAATAGGAGGTTTTTATGTTTTTTCCGGAATATCGTCCGAGAAGATTAAGAAGAACAGAAAATATAAGATCCTTAGTTAGAGAAACTCAAATTACTGTGGATGATTTGATATATCCACTTTTTATTTGTGAAGGAGAAGATATTAAACAGGAAATAAGATCCATGCCAGGAATTTACAGATTTTCTATTAATAAAGCTTTAGAAGAGATAAAAGAAGCTTTTGACCTTGGAATAAAAGCAGTTTTACTTTTTGGAATACCTGATAAAAAAGATGAATTAGGAACATCTGCTTATATTGAGAAAGGAATAATTCAGAGAGCAATAAAAGCAATTAAAAATAAGTTCCCAGAATTAATTGTAATTACAGATGTATGTCTTTGTGAATATACTTCTCATGGACATTGTGGGATTATAAAAAATGGAGAAGTAGATAATGATTTAACTTTAGAACAACTTGCAAAGATTGCGGTTTCACATGCTAAGGCAGGGGCAGATATAGTTGCTCCCTCTGATATGATGGATGGAAGAGTAGGAAGAATAAGATCTGCTCTTGATGAAGCTGGTTTTTCTCATGTTGCTATTATGAGTTATTCTGTAAAATATTGTTCAGCCTTTTATGGACCTTTTAGAGAAGCTGCAGAGTCTGCTCCAAAGTTTGGAGACAGGCGCTCCTATCAAATGGATCCAGCAAATAGTAGAGAAGCTCTAAGAGAAGCCTATTTGGATATAGAAGAAGGTGCTGACATTATTATGGTAAAACCAGCTATGCCTTATTTAGACATTATTAAGATGATAAGAAATGAATTTAATTATCCAGTAGCAGCTTATCAAGTAAGTGGAGAATATGCTATGATAAAGGCTGCTTCTAAATTAGGGTGGTTAGATGAAGAAAGAATACTTTGGGAAAGTCTTATTTCTATAAAAAGAGCTGGAGCAGATCTTATTATTACCTATTTTGCTAAAAAAGTGGCTAAAAAATTAAATAAAAGCTAAAATGAAAAAACTTTTACTCCTAATTTTAATCCTTTTTTTGATAAGTTGTGCAAGACCCCCCAGATCAGTTCCAAAATATAATTATGGTTATTCTAAAAAGATTCCTGCATGGTTAAAGCCTTATACTATAAATGGAAAAACATATTTTCCATTGCCTTCAGCAAAAGGTTATGAAGAGATTTGTATAGCTTCTTGGTATGGTCCTGGGTTTCACGGAAATAAATCTGCAAGTGGAGAAAGATATAATATGTATGATTTTACCGCAGCTCATAAAATTCTTCCTATAGGCACCTATGTATTGGTTACAAATTTAGAAAATGGTAGACAGGTAGTTGTAAGAATAAATGATAGAGGACCTTTTGTGGATAATAGATGTATAGATTTGAGTTATTCTGCAGCCAAAGCACTGGGAATAATTGGAAAAGGACTCGCCAAAGTTAAAATAGTAGCTTTAAGTGAAGGAAAAATCGTAGATGGAGGTATAGTTTATAAAAATATTCCTAATATAAGATATAGAGAGTTTTATCTTCAGGTTGGAGCATTTAAAAACTATCAAAATGCTTTAAGATTAAAGTCAGAATTAAAAAAAGAATTTAAAAAAATAAATATAGAGCCTTTTCAAAAAGGTGATACAATTTTTTATAGAGTTCAAATCTATCTTGCAAATGATTTTTATAAAGCTTTTAAATTATCTGAAGAATTAAAAAAAGAAAGATTTAAATCAGCCTTTTTAATTGCAAAATAAATGAAAAAAGATTTAGAAGAATTGGAAAATGTTTTAAAT
>QNAZ01000118.1 GCA_003641645.1 Thermodesulfobacteriota bacterium | reverse complement strand
TTCAATAGCTTTAATATAATCTTTTTTTCCAAAAATAGCTGAGCCAGAAACCAAAACTTGTGCACCAGCTTCTATTACTGCAGGTGCTGTTTCTGAGTTTATTCCTCCGTCTACTTCTATTAAAATATCAAGTCCTTTTTCTTCTATTATATTTTTAAGATCTCTTATTTTAGAAAGACAATTTTTAATAAATTTTTGTCCACCAAATCCAGGGTTAACAGTCATTATTAAAACATAATCCAGATCTTCTAAAACATATTTTATAACATCAAGAGGGGTATGAGGATTTAATGCTACACCAGCTTTTTTGTCAAGTTCTTTAATTTTCCAAATAGCTCTATGAAGATGTTTAGTTGCTTCTGCATGTATAGAAATCCAATCAGCTCCTGCATCTGCAAATTCTTTTATATACCTTTCTGGAGCTTCAATCATAAGGTGAGCGTCAAAAATAAGATCTGAATAAGGGCGAATAGAGGAAATTATTAAAGGTCCAAAGGTAATATTTGGAACAAACATTCCATCCATTATATCTAAATGCAATAAATCTGCTCCAGCTTTTTCAATAGCTGAGATTTCTTCTGCTAATCTTGCAAAATCAGCAGAAAGAATAGACGGAGCAATTAATATATCATTTTTTTTATTATTTTGTTTGAGTATCATCCTTTTTAGAAGGAAAAGGTATTATTTTTTTTGTTTTAGATTCAATATTGGGCTTGGGAGTTTTTATAGGTGAAAATTTGTTTTGTAAAAGAGTATTTGTAAATAGATGAGGGATAAAAGCTTGATAATGTTTCAAAAGACTTTCAGGAATCTGAGAGGTATACCATATAATTTGAGATCTTTGAATAGTAAAGTAGGGTAATCCAAGAAGTATAGGAATTAATCCCTTTTCTTCAAAACTTACAAGAGCAGGCCATTCTACTTCAAAAAATTCCCTTTTCTCTAAAACAAATTTTAAGGTTTCATAAACTGGATTAAAACAAACCAGACCTATATATAAACCGGTTTGAGTTTGCAAAAGAACCGGTTTTTTGGCAACAGGTTGTTCATTCATTTAAGTTTAATTTTATTATTGTTTTTTCTTTTCTCAAGAGTTTGAAGTTATCTTTTATTTTTCACCTCAGCACGCATTCTCTCAGCTTCTTTTTTTATCTCAACCAAAGTTTTTTTCATTTTAGCATAACCACTTAATTATTTTTTTAAAATAAATTTAACTTTAACATGAATTTAATAATAAACCAACTTTTTAAAACATAATTCAACTTGTTATTTACTTTTTTCTTGACAAAGAGGGGGTTTAAAGTATTATAAGTGCCTATAAAATTGAAAAATAAAGAAAATAAATATGCACTATTTTGAGTATAAAAATGGAGAACTTTATTGTGAAGAAGTTCCTATAAAAAAGATATTGGAAGATGTAGGAACACCTGTTTATATTTATTCAGCTAAGACAATAAGAAGACATTACAAAGTTTTTGAAAAATCTTTTTCAAATATAGATCATTTAATTTGTTATTCTGTTAAAGCCAATTCAAACATAGCTATAATTTCACTTTTAAAACAGCTTGGAAGCGGAGCAGATATAGTTTCAGCAGGAGAATTGAAAAGGGCATTAAAGGCAGGCATTGATCCAAAAAAAATTGTTTTTTCTGGAGTAGGTAAAACACCAGAGGAAATAGAGTTTGCACTACGTGCTGATATTTTAATGTTTAATGTAGAGAGTTTAGAAGAGCTTGAGACCTTAGGAGAGATTGCTAAAAAACTTGAAAAGAAAGCTCCTTTTGCTTTAAGAATAAATCCAGATATAGATCCTCAAACTCATCCATATATAGCTACAGGGATTAAAAGAAGCAAATTTGGAATACCTGAAGAATTTGTAATAGAAGCATATAAAAAGGCAAAAGAAAATCCATATCTTTATCCTATAGGAATTGATGCTCATATAGGTTCTCAGATTACATCTATATCTCCTTTTGTTTCTGCACTTTCTCGTTTAAAAAGAATTTGGGAAGAATTAATAAATCTTGGTTTTGAATTAAAGTATTTGGATATTGGGGGTGGGCTTGGAATAGTTTATAAGAATGAAGAACCTCCTTTGCCTCAAGAATATGCAGATGCTATTATCAAAGAAGGTAAGGATTTGAAAGCTACTATAATTTTAGAGCCAGGAAGAGTAATTGTTGGGAATGCAGGAATTCTTGTTACAAAAGTTCTTTATACCAAGGAAAATATATTAAAAAAGTTTGTAATAGTTGATGCAGCAATGAATGATTTAATAAGACCAGCTTTTTATCAAGCTTATCACAAAATTATTCCTGTTGAAGAAAAGTATGAAGAATTTGAAGTTGTTGATGTAGTTGGTCCAATTTGTGAGAGTAGTGATTTTTTTGCTAAAGAAAGAAAACTTCCTAAAGTTAAAAAAGGAGACTTTCTTGCTATAATGAGTGCTGGAGCATATGGATTTGTTATGAGTTCTAATTATAATTCCAGACCAAGACCTCCTGAGGTTCTGGTAGATGAGGACAAGTATTATATAATTAGAAAAAGAGAAACTATAGAAGACTTATTAGCTTTTGAAACCATTCCTGCCAAATATCTTTAGTTAATGTCATTTATTCCTAAAAAATTTGATTTAGAAACCTACAATTATGAACTTCCAGAAAATCTTATTGCTTTTTATCCTACTCAGGAACGCACCCAATCTAAGCTTTTGGTTATAAATAGAAAAACAAAAGAGCTTTATTTTCACGAAAGATTTTCAGAAATAGAAAATTATTTAAAAAAAGGAGATTTGTTAATTTTAAACAATACTAAGGTTTTTCCAGCAAGATTGAAAGGAAAAAAACTTACTGGTGGAGAGGCGGATTTACTTTTATTCCAGAAACCCAGAGGAAAAACTTTTGAAACTCATGCACTGATAAAAGGAAAAAGAATTAAGAAAGGCACTGAAATAAGAATTAATGATAAAATTAAGGTTAAAGTTCTTGAAAAATATGAGGGAGGAAGATTTTTAGTAGAACTTAAAAGCAAAAATAATCTTGAAAATCTTATTTACAAATATGGTAAAGCACCACTTCCTCCTTATATAAAAAGAGAACCAGAAGTTTTAGATCTGCAAAGGTATCAAACTGTTTATGCTGAAAAAGAAGGCTCTATAGCAGCTCCTACAGCTGGTTTTCATTTTGATGAAAAATTGCTTACAAGATTAAAAGAAAAGGGTGTTATTATAAAATATATTACTCTTCACGTAGGTTATGGAACTTTTGCTCCTATTAAGGTAAGGGATATAAGAAAACACAAAATAGAACCAGAATATATAGAAGTGGAAGAAGATGTGATTTCAGAAATAAAGTTGGCTTTATTAGAAAAAAGAAGGATTATTGCAGTTGGAACAACTGTAGTTAGAACTCTTGAGTTTATAGCTCAAAAAGAATTCAATCCTTATAAAGGACTCTGTGATCTTTATATTTATCCAAGTTTTAAATTTAGAGTTGTTTCTGCAATGATTACTAATTTTCATCTTCCCAAGTCTTCTCTCCTTCTCTTAGTTTGTGCATTTGCAGGAAAAGATTTAATTTTTAAAGCTTACAAAGAAGCAATTAAAAGAAAATATCGTTTTTATTCCTATGGAGATGCAACATTTATAATTTAAGTTTAAATTTGCTTAATCTTGACTACTCAAAAAAAATTTTTTAAATTCAATAGCATGCTTAGAAAATTAATTTTTTGTTTATTTTTTTTAATTATTTTTATTT
>QNAZ01000117.1 GCA_003641645.1 Thermodesulfobacteriota bacterium | reverse complement strand
TATTATGACTTCTTAACTTTTTTAAATCGGAATTTAAGGTTTTTACATGTTTTTAAACCATATATTACTTATTTCTACCGCTCTAAACCCAGTGAAACAGATGTTCCACAATTTGATTATGAAGATTTAATAAATGATAAACTTCATACTTTGGAGTATGGATTGTGGCAGTATTTTAGTTTACCTTATCATAGAAATTTTTTAATTATTAGAGCATATCAACAATATGATTTTACAAAAGCTCAACGTTCAGCTACAGCTACAAAGCCTGAAGAAAAACCTTTTTCTGATTTGTATTTACAAATTATGCTTAATTACAGCCCATATATTTCTGTCAGATATGATACAACTTATAATTTTTATGGTCTTGGATTTAAAAAACATTCTCTAAATTTAGGTTTAAGAGAAATTTTTCTTGATTACATAAATTTGATTTATCAAGAAGATTCTGCATGGAATACAAGACAATTAACTGTAGATTTAAGGTCTACGATTTTGAATAAAATTTTTACAGAGTTTTATATAAGCAGAAACCTTATAAGAGATGAAACCACACAAATGAGACTTCAAGGAGCTTATTTACATGAATGCTATACTGTTAGTTTAGGATTTTCTGTTACTCCTAAAGATACAAAATTTTTCTTTCTTTTTGAATTAAAAGGATTAGGAGGTTATGGAATAGAAAGATAAATTGAAAAAAATGCTTAAAAAGATTAAAATTTTAATGCCTGATCCTGTAAAATTTAAATTTGTGAAAGAGGGTTTAGAATATTATTTAAAAAGAATTGAACCTTTTGTTTTGGTTGATACCATATTTCCGAAAATAAAAACTAAGGTATCTAATGTGAGTATAAAATTGAAGAAAGAGGAAGAGGCAATAAAAAAATATATTTTAGATAAGGATTATTTAATAGTTCTTGATGAAAAAGGAAAAGCTTTTAAGAGTATAGAATTAGCAGAAAGATTAAAAAAATTAATTCAAAATTATACTTATATTACGTTTATCATAGGGGGACCGGATGGTTTATCTGAAAATTTAAAAAAGCAAGCTAAAGAAATATGGAGTTTATCACCTCTTACTTTAAATCATGAAATAGCACTTCTTGTGTTTATCGAAGCACTTTACAGAAGTTTTACAATTATAAAAGGTATTCCCTATCATAGAGAATAAATTTAAGAGGAAATAGAAATGAAAAAATTTGCAATTATTTATGATAAGATATTTTTAAAACATAATCCAGGAAGTTTTCATCCTGAAGCTCCTCAAAGAGTTCAAGCTATTTTGGAAAGATTACAAAAAGAGGATATAAAACCATATGTGGAATTTTTCTTGCCAGATACTGCTATAAAAGAAGAAATTTTATGGAATCATAGTGAATATTTATATAATCTTATCTCTCAAACTAAGGGTAAACCTTATACTCAACTTGATCCAGATACTGTAACTAATGAATATTCATTTGAAGCTGCAGTTAAAGCAGTTGGAGCACAAAAAACTGCTTTAAAACTTCTTTTAGAAAAAGATTATAATGGTGCTTTTGCACTTGTAAGACCACCTGGGCATCATGCTGAAAGAGATCGTGCCATGGGATTTTGTCTTTTTAATAATATCGCTATAGCAGCTTATTATGCCAAAAATTATTATGGACTTAAAAGAATTTTAATTGTAGATTGGGATTTGCATCATGGAAATGGAACACAAAAAAGTTTTTATTCTGATTCAGAAGTCTTATATTTTTCTACACATCAGTATCCATATTATCCTGGAACAGGACATTATTCTGAAATTGGTAAAGATGAGGGAATAGGATTTACTTTAAATATTCCTCTACCAGCTTATTGTGGAGATGAAGAGTATATTTATGTTTTTAAACATTTTTTGGAATCGATAGCTTTGCAATATAAACCTCAAATTATAATGGTTTCTGCAGGATTTGACTTTTGCGAAGGAGATCCTTTAGGTAGTATGGAGGTTACTCCACAATTTGGAATACCTGTTTTAACTAAAATTTTAAAAAATATTGCAGAAAAAACCTGTAATGGGAAAATACTTTTTACTTTAGAAGGAGGGTATAATCTTACAAACTTACAAGAAAGTGTAGCAAATTTAATTTTTACTTTTTTAGGAATAAAAGAAATTCCAGAAAAAATAGAATTTTCTGAAAAAACAAAAAAAATTGAAACAAAAATTTTAAAACCACTTAAAGAATTACTTAGATATAAAACAAAATGGCAGATTTAAATTGTTTAGATTAAGCATAAAAAAGTTTTTCACTACAATTGTCCTTATACTTCTTTTAGTTGCTGGATATTTTCACCTTTTAAAATACAAAAAAACTCCAGAAGGAGTATTAATTTTACATGGAAGGATTGAAGGGAAAGAGATTAATGTATCATCTAAAATTCAAGGAAGGATTATAAAGCTTTACAAAAGGGAAAGTGATAAAGTTAAAAAAGGAGAAATTATTGCTGAACTTCGTCCTGATGAATATTTAGCTCAGCTTAAAAGTGCTAAAGAGCAGGTGGAGGCAGCTTATCAGAATAAACTTCTTGGAGAAAGCTATCTTTTAAAATCACGAGTTAAGCTCGAGCAGGCAAAGAGAGATTTAAAAAGATTTGAAAAACTATATAAAAAAGGACTAATTTCTAAAAGAGATTTAGAGCTGGCAGAACTTAATTACAAATCAGCTCTTGCTGAATTAAGAGTTAATGAAAGATATATTTCTTATGCTGAGGCAAGGTATAAATCAGCTTTACAAAAATTAAAGGAAATAGAGGTAATTTATAAAGAAACAAAAATTCATGCTCCTTCAGATGGTGTTATTTTATCTCGACCAGTAGAGGAAGGAGAAGTAGTAAATCCAGGACAGACAATTTACACTATGGTTAATCTTCAAAAACTTTATGTAAAGGTTTACATACCTGAACCAGATCTTGGTAAAGTAAAACTTGGTCAGCCTGCAAGGATATATGTAGATGCCTATAAAAATCGCTACTTTAATGGAACTTTGACCAGGATTTATGAAGAGGCTGAGTTTACCCCTAAGGATGTGCAAACAAAAGAAGAAAGAGTAAAACTTGTTTTTGGTGCTGAGGTTTCTGTAGATAATAAAGAAGAGCTTCTTAAACCAGGTATGCCTGCTGATGTGGTAATAAAGATTGATCCTAAAGCAGAATGGATAAGACCTTAGATATTTCAGTTATTGAAGTTGAGAATCTTTCTAAGTCTTATGGTAAAATTCAAGCTGTAAAAGAAGTTTCTTTTAAAGTAAAAAAGGGAGAAGTTTTTGGACTCATAGGTCCTGATGGTGCAGGCAAAACTTCTATTATTCAAATTCTAACAGGGGTATTAACTCCTACTTCTGGAAAGGCATTTATAAATGGTATAGATGTAACAAAAGACCCTGAAAGAATAAAAAGTATTATTGGATATATGCCACAAGGTTTAGGTCTTAATCTTTATGATAATCTTACTGTAGAAGAAAATATAAATTTTTTTCGAGATCTCAGACAAATTCCAGAAAAAATTTTTAAAAAAAATAAAGAAATCCTCTTAGAGATTACTAAACTAAAACCTTTTCTTAATAGACAGGTAAAAGCTTTATCTGGTGGTATGAGGCAAAAACTTGCACTTATTTGCACCCTTCTTCATCTTCCAGATATCATTTTTCTTGATGAACCAACTACAGGAGTTGACCCTCTTTCAAGACAAGATTTTTGGAGAATAATACATAACCTTGTTAGAGAAAGAAAAATAACT
>QNAZ01000116.1 GCA_003641645.1 Thermodesulfobacteriota bacterium | reverse complement strand
TATTAATCCTTTTAAATTCCTGTGGAACTATTTCAAAAATTTCATCTGGGATAAGTGCTCATTTTTCTGAATCTTTCAAAAAAAAGGAAAAAGAAGAAGAACCTTTACTTACTGAACTCTTAAAAAATGCTGAAAAAAATTTTGCTAAAGGAAATTATGAGCTTGCTTATGAATATTATAAAGAAATAAGAGATAAATTCCCAGGAACTCCACAAGCTGTTTTGGCGGAGTTAAGAATGGCAGATTCAAAATTCTGGCAAGAGGAGTATTTAGAGGCTATAACTCTTTATAAAGAATTTGAAAAATTTTATCCTAACAATGAAGCTATTCCTTATGTAATTTATCAAATAGGAACTTGTTATTATAAAATGAAACGTTCTTATGATAGAGATCAGAGTTATACTAAAAAAGCTATATCTGCTTATCAAAGACTTTTACAAAATTTTCCTAACAGCCCTTATAAAGCCGAAGCTAAAAAGAGGATTAAAGAACTTAAAGAACTTTTAGCACAACATGAATTATATGTAGCTAAATTTTATTATAAAATAAAATATTATAGAGGTGCTTATCAGAGAATTCTTTATATTCTAAATAATTATCCAGATACTTTTGCCTCAAAAGAGGCTCAAAAATTAGCTTCAACTTATTATCAAAGAGCTCTTTTAGAAACTAAGGAACTTGAAAAAGGGACCAAAAAAGATTTTTGGGGAGATATATTTCCTTAATTATTTATTCTTCTTCTGAACTATAGGGAAATTCTATCTCTCTTGTTTCTTCAGATTTTTCTTCTGTTTGAATAATATTCGTAGATGATTCTTCTTTAAAATCATCTATTGTAAAAAATGGTTTAGAAGAAGAAATAGGAAAATAACCCAATTTTTCTAAAACAGCTCCCATATCAGCACCACATTTAGGACAAACTTTTATTTCTTCAGAAAAAATATAATTACATTTTGGACATCTCATCTCCAACCTCTTTAGTTTTTAAATTTCTACCACAACATTTTTTATATTTTTTACCACTACCACATGGACATGGGTCATTTCTTCCTATTTTTCGAACTTTGATAGGTTGAGAAGATGTTTTTTTCTTTTCTTCAAAAACATCTTCTTTCTTAAATTGAAGCTTCCGAGTATTTATTTCTTCTTTTTCTAACTCTTCTATTACTTCTTCGGAAGATTCTCGTGCTTCTTTAATCTCTATTCTAAATAAATAAGAAAGTGTAGTTTCTTTTATTCTTCTCATTAAATCTACAAATAAATAAAATGCTTCTTTTTTATACTCTTGCAAAGGATCCTTTTGTCCATATCCTCTTAAACCTACACTTTCCTTTAAATGATCAAGCATTAATAAATGTTCTTTCCATAAAGTATCTATAGTAGTTAAAAGAAAATATTTCTCTAATCCTCTTAAGGTTTCAGAACCTATTATTTTTTCTTTTTCTTCGTATCTCTGTAAAGCTACTCTTTTTAACTCTTTAATAAGTTCTTCTTTTTTAGAAATATTTATATCTATTTTAGGAGTAAAAGCAAAAATTTCTTTAAATCTTTGCAATAATATTTGGAGATTTTCATCCTCAAGATGTTTATTTTCTATAAAAGCTTCCTCTCCCAACTCTTCACATTTTTCTTCTATCATAGAAACAATCCAATCTTTAATAGTATCATTTTTTAAAATTTCTTTTCTCTGAGAATAAATAGTTTCTCTTTGTTTATTCATTACATCATCATATTCTAAAAGATGTTTTCTTATTTCAAAATGATAGGCTTCTACTTTCTTTTGCGCTTGTTCTATAGCTTTTGATAACCATGGATGCTCCAAGGGTTCTCCTTTAGGAAGCCCAAGTTTTTCCATAAAGGTCTTTAATTTCTCAGAACCAAAAAGTCTCAAAAGATCATCTTCTAAGGATAAGAAAAAACGAGATGCTCCAGGATCTCCTTGTCTTCCTGATCTACCTCTTAATTGATTATCTACTCTACGGGACTCATGTCTTTCTGTTCCTATTATATAAAGTCCACCAAGAGCTTTTACCTTTTCAGCATCCTTTTGACATTCTAAATATTTTTCATAAAGAACTTTAGCCCAGTAATCTTTATATTTAGTAGTTGGATCAAGACCTTGTCTTGCCATTGCAAGAACTTCATTCCAAGCTCTTTCGTCAATTTCAGAAAGGTCATATCCTTCTGCTTCAAGCTGAGCTTTAGCAAGACCTTCTGGATTACCTCCTAAAATAATATCTACTCCTCTACCAGCCATATTAGTAGCAATGGTTACTGTATGAGATCTTCCAGCCTGAGCAATAATTTGAGCTTCTTTTTCATGATGCTTGGCATTTAAAACCTGATGAGGGATCTTTTTTCTTTTAAGCATTTTAGAAAGTAGTTCATTTTTCTCAATACTTGTTGTTCCAACAAGAACAGGTCTTCCTTCTTTGTAACATTTTTCTATTTCTTCTACAACCTTTTCAAACTTTTCCTTTTGAGTTCTAAATACTACATCTGGATAATCAATCCTTATCATTGGTTTATGAGTAGGAATTACCACTACATCAAGATTGTAAATTTCTTTAAATTCTGTAGCTTCTGTTTCAGCAGTTCCTGTCATACCAGCAAGTTTTTCATACATTCTAAAATAGTTCTGTATAGTTATCATGGCTAATGTTTGATTTTCAGCTTCGATTCTTACTCTTTCCTTTGCCTCTATAGCCTGATGAAGCCCATCACTCCAGCGTCTTCCAGGCATTAATCTTCCAGTAAATTCATCTACAATAATCACTTTTCCATCTTTAACCACATAATCCACATCTCTTTTAAATAGATGATGCGCTCTTAAAGCTTGATGTAGATGATGAATAAGCCTCACATACCTTGGATTATATAAATTCTTAATACCAAGAAGCTTCTCACATTCTGCAATACCTTCTTCTGTTAAGGTAGCATTTTTTGTCTTTTCATCTATAGTAAAATGAATATCTTTTTTAAGTTTTCTTACTATTTCATCTATGTAATAATAAAGATCTGTAGATTCTTCAGAAGGACCAGAAATAATTAAAGGTGTTCTTGCCTCATCTATTAAAATTGAATCTACCTCATCTATAATGGCATAAAAATGTCCTCTTTGAACCATATCTTCTAAAGAATATTTCATATTATCACGAAGATAATCAAATCCAAATTCACTATTTGTTCCATAAGTTATATCACAAGCATAAGCTTTCTTTCTTTCTGAATCATTCATCTGGTTTTGAAGATACCCTACTGTTAAACCTAAAAATCTATAAATTGGTCCCATCCATTCAGCATCTCTTTTAGCTAAATAGTCATTTACTGTAACAATATGGACTCCTTTTCCAGTAAGAGCATTTAAATAAGCAGGAAGAGTTGCTACTAAGGTTTTACCTTCTCCTGTTTTCATTTCAGCAATTTTACCTTCGTGAAGAACAATTCCACCCATAATTTGCACATCAAAATGGCGCATTCCAAGAATACGTCTTGCTGCTTCTCTTACCACTGCAAAAGCTTCTGGTAAAAGTTCATCAACGGTAGCTCCTCTTTCTAACCTTTCTTTAAACTCTACAGTTTTTCTTGCAAGCTCTGCATCAGAAAGTTTTTGCATTTCAGGTTCTAAAGAATTTATTTTCTGAACTATAGGCTTAAGTCTCTTTAATTCTCTTTCATTTTTCGTTCCTATAATTTTAGCTAAAACTTTAGCAATCATAATAAAAAAAACTTCTCCTCCTTTTTTAGATTTTTATTAATTTAATACTTTTTC
>QNAZ01000115.1 GCA_003641645.1 Thermodesulfobacteriota bacterium | reverse complement strand
CTGGTCTTATACCATCACCTAAGGATAAAGTAATATCATAAGTTCCAAAAGTATGAACTAAAAAACAGCCCTTAGTTTGACATAGAGTCTTTTGGTGGAAATTTAAATAAATTTCTAATGCAATTAAAATAAAACCTATCAAACTCAAAAAAAAGACAAGAAATTTTATCTTTCCTGTTGATTGAGGTTTAGATGGCATTATCCTTCAAAAAATTTTCCTTTTAAAATCTTATAAGCAGAATCAAAAATTTTTATAGCACAATATGGACCACACATAGTACAGGCTTTACTTTTTGAAATCCCCCCTTCAATTCTATACTTTCTTGCTTTATCTGGATCAATAGAAAGCTCTATTTGAGCTTCCCAGTCAAGTTTTGCTCTTGCTTTTGCCATTTCTAAATCCCATTCCCAAGCTCCTTTAACACCCTTTACAAGATCTGCTACATGAGCAGCTATCTTAGAAGCTATAAGCCCCTCTTTAACATCCTCAATTGTAGGAAGTCTTAAATGTTCTGCAGGTGTAAGATAACATAAAAAATCAGCTCCTGCTGCTCCTGCAATAGCTCCTCCTATTGCACCAACTATATGATCATAACCTGGTGCAATATCAGTAGGAAGTGGGCCTAATACATAAAAAGGCGCAGAATGACAAAGTTTTTTCTGCAATTTCACATTGGCAGTAATTTGATCCAAAGGAACATGTCCAGGACCTTCAATCATTACCTGAACTCCTTTTTCCCAAGCTTTTAATGTTAATTCTCCAAGTGTAATTAATTCCTGAATTTCTCCAGCATCTGTAGCATCAGCAATGCAACCTGGTCTTATACCATCACCTAAGGATAAAGTAATATCATAAGTATAAGCAATATCAAGCAATTCATCAAA
Organism: Thermodesulfobacteriota bacterium; assembly: GCA_003641645.1. Lineage (GTDB taxonomy): Bacteria > Desulfobacterota > Thermodesulfobacteria > Thermodesulfobacteriales > Thermodesulfobacteriaceae > Thermodesulfobacterium. The sequence continues at coordinate 2,890 of QNAZ01000115.1, read as the reverse complement.
ATATTCATAAAGCGGATTTTCTTTATTATTATAAATCATCCATTCTGCAATAAAAGATCCTCCACGAGATACAATTCCAAGTATTCTTTCTTTATTTTTAAGCCTTTCAAGAGCTTCCTTAGTAACACCACAATGAACTGTCATGAAATCTATTCCATCTTCAGCCTGTTTTTCTATTACTTTAAAAATTTCAGAAACAGTCATTTCAACAATAGATTTATGATGTTTTTCAACTGCTTCAATTGCAGCTTGATAAATAGGAACTGTTCCAAGCGGAACAGAACATTTTTCTCTTATAATTTTTCTTATTTCATCAAGATCTCCACCAGTTGAAAGATCCATTATAGTATCTGTTCCATATTTTAAAGCTATCTCAAGCTTTTTTAATTCTTCTTCAATAGAAAGTCTATCTTTAGAAGTTCCAATATTTACATTTACTTTTGTTTTCAAACCTTTTCCAATAGCACAGGGCTTTGAAAGCTTACTTTTTTTATTTTTACAAATTACTATATATCCCTTAGCAATACCATCTCTTATATAATCAGCTTCTAATCCTTCAGCTTCTGCACAAATTTTCATCTCTTCTGTAATCTTTCCTTCTTCTGCAAGTGTTTTTAAAGTAGGCATAATAAAAATAACCTCCTTTTTGCAAAATTTTTCACAAAAAATTATTTTTAAATTTAAAATTATACACCAAAATTAAAAAAAATCTCAGAAGAAAAGAAAAAATTCACTACTAAAAGAATTTATTGATAAACTTCTAAACAGATTTGATCTTTTTTGTGAAGTTCTTCAAAATAAACAGAAACATATTCATTAAAATTAATATTCTTAACTTTTAAACCTACATAATTAGGTTCAATAGGAAATTCTCTTCCTCCTCTATCTACTAATACTGCAAGTTCTATTTTTTTAGGACGTCCCATATCTATAAGTGCATCCATAGCAGCTCTTACTGTTCTTCCAGTATATATAACATCATCTATCAAAATAATATTAAGATTCTCTATAGAAAAGGGAATTTCAGTTTTTTTAACCTTAGGATAATTGGTAATCCTTGTCCAGTCATCTCTATATAAAGTTATATCCAAATATCCTATAGGAATTTCAATTCCTGTTTTTTGGAAAAGCAATTCCTTTAATCTATTTGCAAAAGGAGCACCTCCTGTTTGGATTCCTATTAAAGCTACTTTATCTAAAAGAGGATACTTTCTCAGAATCTGATCTGCAACTTTTTCAATAAGTTTCTTAATTCTTTTAGGACCTGCTATTACTTTTTTAACTTTTTGAGTTAAAATTTGATTATTCATAAATTGGATATTAACCACTGTTTCCAAATTTTGCAAGGGTAAAACTATGATAAAAGAAGTAAATTATAGAGTAATATATGGAGATACTGATTGTGGAAAAGTTATGTATTATGGAAATTATCTTCGTCTTTTTGAAATAGGAAGAACTGAATTGATTCGCTCTGTTGGTTTAAGTTATAAAGAAATTGAAGAAAAGGATGGAATTATTTTACCTGTAGTAGAAGCTTTTATTAAATATAAAGCTCCTGCTAAATATGATGATCTTTTAACTATAAAAACTTTTTTAAAAGAATTAAAACCTTATAAAGTAGTATTTGAATATAAAATCTTTAAAAATGATACCCTTTTAACTGAAGGTTATACTGTTCATGTGCCTATTAATAAGGAAGGAAAGATTATAAAATTTCCTAAGAATATTTATAATATATTAAATTTACTTTTAAAATAATAATTTTTATGAAAATAGGAATTGTTGGACTTCCAAATGTAGGAAAATCAACCATTTTTAATGCTTTAATTCAGGCTAATAAAGCTCAGGTTGCTAATTATCCTTTTTGCACTATAGAACCTAATATAGGAATAGTAAATGTTCCAGATGAAAGAGTATATAAAATTGCAAAATTTGAAAAGAGTAAAAAGGCTACACCTGCAACTATAGAATTTATTGATATAGCTGGATTAGTAAAGGGTGCAAGTAAAGGAGAAGGTCTGGGAAATCAATTTCTTTCTTATATAAGACAAGTTTCCGCTATTGCTCATGTAATAAGGTGTTTTGAAGATTCTAATATTTCTCATGTAGAAGGTTCAATTGATCCTGTAAGAGATGCAGAAATAGTAGAATTTGAACTTATAATGGCTGATCTTCAAACTATAGAAAAAAGATTAGAAAAGATTCAAAAACTTGTCAAATCTGGTAATAAATCTGCTAAAGCTGAATTTGAAACTTTAATAAAAGCTAAAAAAATATTAGAAAATTTTGAGACTTTAAGAAAAAACTTAAAAGCTTTTAATGAAGAAGAAATAAAATTTCTTGAGAAGACCTTATTTTTACTCACTATCAAACCTATGATGTATATTGCTAATATTTCTGAAAAAGAACTTCCAGAGGGTGAAAAAAATCCTTTAATAAATCAACTTAAAGATTTTGCTTCTAAAAATGAAATACCAGTAGTGGTTCTTTGTGGAAAAATTGAACAGGAGTTAATAGAACTTCCTGAAGAAGAAAGAAATGAATTTTTAGAAGCACTTAATTTAAAAGAATTAGGTCTTCATAAAATGATAAAAAGTGGTTATAAGCTTTTAAATTTAATTACTTTTTTTACTACCAATCCTAAAGAAACTAAAGCCTGGACCATCAAAGATGGAACCAAAGCTATAAAAGCTGCAGGAAAAATACACTCTGATATAGAAAAAGGATTTATTGCAGCTGAAGTTATCAATTATAAGGATTACATTCAAATAGGCTCTCTTCACAAAGCAAAAGAATTAGGTTTAGTAAAGATAGAAGGAAAAGATTATAAAGTTAAAGACGGAGATATCATTTATTTTAGATTTAATATATAAAACAAATAGCTTTAATG
>QNAZ01000114.1 GCA_003641645.1 Thermodesulfobacteriota bacterium | reverse complement strand
CGATTTATAATTTTGTCATCAATATCAGTAATATTTCTTACATAGATTACTTCATAGCCCAAGTATTTAAGAAATCTATAAAATACATCAAATATCACTGCAGATCTTGCATGCCCTAAATGAGAAGAATCATAAGCAGTAATTCCACATACATACATAGTGACTTTAGGAGGATTTAGAGGAACAAAATCTTCTATTTTTTTGGTTAAAGAATTATAAATTCTAAAAGTTTTAGCTTTATCCATCTTTAATTAAATAATATTTCAAAGAGCTTAAAAGTTTTAGTTTTTAAGGAATTTTCCCAATTAAAAATAGGTGATTCTTCAGGAGTTAAGTTTACTACTAAAATTCTTCCACTTAAGCTTCCTCTTATACTTGCATCAGAAACTATTATGAAATGTTCCATACCAGCTTCATTATCTATTACTATAAATAGGCATGCATAAATTTTCTAAAGCATGAAATAAAAAAACAGCACAGTAATATACAGATATTCCAGGATACTTCAGTATAATTTCTTTTACTTCACTTAAAGTCATTTTTCACTTAATGAAATCTAATTGACATAGATAAGTTATTTTCCTCTTTTATCTAAAAAAAGCTTATAAGTATAAGAGTCTATTAAAGCTTGGCAACTGGCTTCTAAGATATCTGTTGAAACTCCTACAGTTCCCCATTTTCTGTCTTTACTTTTAGAAATTATAAGAACTCTAACCTTTGAAGCTGTTCCAGGAAGACCAGGAAGCACTCTTACTTTATAATCTTCCAATTCCATTTCTTTTATTTGAGGGTAAAATCTTTCTAAAGCTTTTCTTAAAGCATTATCAAGAGCATTTACAGGTCCATTCCCTAAGGCAGCAGTATGTTCAACTTCTCCAACTCCTGGAGGAACTCTTACTAATACTGTTGCTTCTGATTTTGGAAAATTTTGATCAATTTTTAAATCAAATACTTTATAACTTAAGAGTTCAAAATATTGTTTTGGTTCCCCCATTAATTTGTAAATAAGAAGTTCTAATGATGCTTCAGCAGCTTCAAATTCATATCCTTCAGCCTCTAAGTTTTTAATTTCTTCTACTATTTTATTCAAAAGAGGGCTATCCATCTTAAGCTCAATTCCAAATTCTTTAGCTTTATAAATGATATTACTTTTGCCTGAAAGCTCTGATACTAAAACTCTTCTTATATTTCCCACCGATATGGGATCTATATGTTCATAAGTTCTTGGTGATTTAAGAACTGCAGATACATGCACTCCTCCTTTATGAGCAAAAGCTGAACGACCTACAAATGGAAGACGAGATGGGTGAGGAAGATTAGCTATTTCAAAAACATATTTAGAAACCTCTGTCAGCTTATGCAAAGTATCTGCAGAACTACATTTATAACCCATTTTCAAAACAAGATTAGGTATTACAGAACAAAGATTAGCATTTCCACATCTTTCTCCAATACCATTTATAGTCCCTTGAACTTGAATAGCTCCTAATTTAACAGCCTCTAAAGTATTAGCTACTGCACATTCAGAATCATTATGGGCATGGATTCCAAATTTGAAATTTTTTCCCAATCTTTTTTTAACTTCTTTTATTATTTCTATAATTTCAAAAGGAAGTGTTCCTCCATTAGTATCACAAAGAATAATACAATCTGCTCCAGCAGACCGAGCCCTTTTGATTGTTTCTATAGCATAATCAGGATCTTCTTTAAAACCATCAAAAAAGTGTTCAGCATCAAAAAATACCTTCTCTACATTTGCTTTTAAAAATCTTATAGAATTTGAAATAATATCTAAATTAGCCTCCAATGTAGTTTTTAAAGCTTCTTTTACATGCACAGTCCAAGATTTTCCAAATATAGTTACTGCAGGAGTTTTAGCAAGTAAAAGTTGTTTTAAATTTTCATCTGTTTCCGGAGTTTTTGCAGGATGATGAGTGCTTCCAAAAGCAGTAATTTTAGCATGTTTTAAATGATAATTTTTTATCTCTTTAAAAAATTGTAAATCTTTTGGATTTGAACCAGGCCAGCCTCCTTCTATGTAATCAATCTTAAATTCATCTAACTTTAAAGCAATTCTGATTTTATCTTCTAAAGAAAAATTAACTTCTTCTGCCTGAGCCCCGTCTCTTAAAGTGGTATCATATATTTCTATTTTTTTCATTATTATTAATCTATGCTTTAAGAATTTCTTCTTTTATAGAATTTTCATTTTCCAGATTAAAAGCTTCATGTAAAGCTCTTACTGCTAATTCTGTGTATTTTTCATCTATTACACAGGAGATTTTAATTTCAGATGTAGAAATCATCATGATATTTATACCATGTTTTGCTAAAGTTTCAAACATCTTGGTAGCAACTCCAGGATGGGTTCTCATTCCTGCACCAACTATAGAAACCTTAGCTATATGATCATCTCCTTCCACCTTTTCAGCCCCTAACTTTTGAGCTACCCCATTTATAATTTCTAAGGTTTCCTTATAATCCGTTCTTGGAACAGTAAAAGTAAGATCTGCTTTTCCATCAGGACGAGCTGTTTGAATAATCATATCTACTACAATTCCTTTTTCTCCAACAGGTCCAAAAATTTGAGCTGCAATTCCCGGTTTATCTGGAACCCCATAAATACTTATGCGGGCTTCGTTTCTATTATAAGTTATTCCTGAAACCAAAACTTTTTCCATTTCTTCATCCTCCTCAGTAATAAGTGTGCCTTCTGCATTAGTGAAACTTGATCTCACTATTAAAGGAACTTTATAAATCATGGCAAGTTCTACTGAGCGCATTTCCAAAACTTTTGCTCCACTACTTGCCATTTCAAGCATTTCTTCATATGAAATCTTTTTAAGTTTTCTTGCTTTACTAACGATCCTTGGATCAGCAGTATAAACTCCTTCTACATCAGTATAAATTTCACAGAAATCAGCTTTTAAAGATGCAGCAAGTGCAACTGCAGTAGTGTCAGAGCCTCCTCTTCCCAAGGTAGTAATATCTCCTTTTTCAGTAACTCCCTGAAATCCTGCAATTATTACAATTTTTCCTTGAGAAAGACATTCTTTTATTTTTTCTGTTTTTATCTCTTTAATTTTTGCTTTGGTGAAAAGATCAGTTGTATAAATAGGAACTTGATAACCAAGTAATGCAATAGAGGGATATCCCATACTTTGAAGTGTTATAGAAAGTAAAGCAGAACTTACTTGTTCTCCAGTTGAGACAAGAAGATCAAATTCCCTTAAAGGAGGATTTTCTGTTATTTGTTTTGCTAAATTTATAAGTCTATCTGTTTCTCCTGCCATAGCAGAAACAACTACAATAAGATCATGCCCCTGCTTTTTATAACTTATAATTCTTTCAGCAACAGCTCTTATTCTTTCCAGATTAGCAACAGATGTTCCTCCATATTTTTGAACTATAAGCATTTTTACTCCTTTTTCCCCCAAATAGGATCTTCTCCAAATCTTTCAAACCACCATTCATCTGGACTTAATTTTCTTTTTTCTGTAGATTCTAAATCAATTATATAATTATCGCAATATTCCATAAGAAGCTCATAAGCAAAATTAAGTTTTTTGATTAGTTCTTCACTTCCTCCATGATCAGGATGATATTCTTTAGCAAGTTTTCTATATTGCTCAATAATTTCTTTTCTTGTAGTTTTTTTTGGAAGTTTTAAAATTTTTCTTGCTTCTTCAAGTTTTTTCTATTTAATTTTTGTAAAAATTTTAAAAATTTTAATTTAATTTTAAGAAAAAAACAAGAATAAAATAAATGAAAAAATTAATAACACTATCAGAAGGTATAGTTT
>QNAZ01000113.1 GCA_003641645.1 Thermodesulfobacteriota bacterium | reverse complement strand
TTAAAAATTTAAGAAATTACCAGCCACAAATTCTTCTTAATCTTAAACCCCTCTTAGGACCAAATGGTAAGCCCATTTCATAAGCTTTTTTTCTTATTTCAAGTCTTAATTTAACAAGTTCTTCTTCTTTTTTTTCTATAGCTGACCAATCAGGTGGATTTTTACTCCACAGTTCACGAAGCTCATTTCTAATTTGCCACATTTTTTGCCATAAAGGATAAACTTCTTTGCAATAAGCTCGAACCTTTTGCTGATTGATTTTACTCTTATATCCAGGTCCCATTGATCCGCGATTCATTGGTCCGTATCCAGGTCCTATTTGACCCGGCTGAGATGTGGTTTCATTCTGAGCAAAAGAAGCTCCAGCTGCTAATACTCCTACTGTGCTTAAGATAGCTAAAGTTTTGCTTAATCTTTTAAACATACTGACCTCCTTTTTTGAATTTTTTTAACAATCTCTATTTTTAATTAACAAAAGTTATACCTGAAATTTTTCTGGAAATATTGATAGATTTAGAAAGGTGATAAAGTTTTTTACTTTGTAAAAATTGCAAAAGAGATGTAAATTTTGCAAAAGTTAAATTTTTAAAGTTTCTAAATATTTTCCTTTTAGAGAATGTTTTCCAGCCTCTTCTATCAGAACTTTAACCAGAGCACCTTTTAAATCCAGACGAGGAGCCTTAAAATTTACTATAACATTAGTAGTAGTTCTTCCCATAAACATATCTTTACTTTTAGCACTTAATCCTTCAACTAAAACTTCTACTTCTTTTCCTACATAGGATTCATAAATCTCTTTTGTTATTTTTGCTTGAACTTCATGAACTTTTTTAAGTCTTCTTTTTTTTTCTTCTTCTGAGACTTTATTACTCATCTTTTGAGCAACAGTAAAGGGTCTATCTGAATATTTAAAAGAAAAAATTTCGTGATACCTGACTTTTTCAAGCATCTCTAAGGTTTCTTTAAAATCTTCTTCAGTTTCTCCTGGGAAACCAACAATTATATCTGTTGTTATAGAAATTCCAGGGATAGCATTTCTTAATTTTTCTATTTTCCTAAGATAATCCTCTTTAGTGTATTTTCTATTCATTTTTTTCAAAATTCTATTGGAACCAGCCTGTAAAGGTAAATGAATATGTTTACATATTTTTGGGTTATTAGCCATAATCTCTATCAATTTATCCGAAAGATCCTTAGGATGACTAGTAGTAAATCTTATTCTCCAAAGACCATCTATTTTAGATACCATATCTAAAAGATCAGCAAAATCAGGATATCCCTTTTCTTTAAGACCATAAGAATTTACATTTTGTCCAAGAAGAGTAATTTCTCTAACTCCTTTTTTTACCAGTTCTTTAACTTCTTTAAGAATATCTTCTGGGGCTCTACTTATTTCTCTTCCTCTTACATAAGGCACAATACAGTAAGTGCAGAAATTGTCACAGCCCTGCATTATAGTTACAAAGGCTGTAACCCTTTTATTTGGAAAAATAGAGGTATTTTCTTTTTCAAGAATTAATGGTATTTTAAAGTCAGGTTTTAGCTCTGTAAGAATAACAGGCTTTTTTGTTTTTCTAAAAGTTTCTAAAGCTTTTTTAATAAAATAAAATCCCTGAGTCCCAAGAACCAGATCTACATGAGGAAGTCTTTTAATTATATTTTCTCCTTCCTGCTGAGCTACACATCCTGTTATTCCGATAATTAAGTTTGGTTTTTTCTTTTTTAGATGTTTATATCTTCCTGCTTCACTATAAGTTTTATGCTGAGGTTTTTCTCTTACAGAACAAGTGTTAATTAGAATTAAATCTGCTTCTTCTGGATTTTGTGTAGGTTCATACTCATCACTAAGCAAAATATACATTTTCTCTGTATCATTTTCATTCATTTGGCAGCCAAAAGTTTTAATATAAACCCTTTTTTTCACGGCAAAAATAAATATAATTCACTTTAAAACATTTTTCAAATTGGAGGATTGCAATGTTAATGGAAGAAATTACTTCTAAAGAATTTGAAGAAATAAAAAAAGAAATAAAAACAGTTATTATACCTGTGGGTTCTATTGAAGCACATGGTCCACATCTTCCTTTAGCTACAGATCTCTATACTATTTATGAAGTTTGTAAACTTGTTGCTAATAAGATTAAGGTTTTGATTGCTCCACCTTTATATTATGGTCTTTGTAGAAGCACAAAGCCTCTTCCTGGAACTTTAAGTATAAAAGGTGAAATCTTAAAAACATTTCTTTTAAATGTGCTTTCTGAATTTTATCGTCAGGGTTTTAAAAATTTTTTTATTCTTTCTGGTCATGCAGGAGGAACACATAAAGCTTATTTGATTGATACTGCAGAAACTTTTATTGAAACGCATAGAGAAACCAAATTCTTTGTAGCAGATATTTATCAACTTCTAAAACCGATTTTAGAAGAATTAAAAATTCCTGAAAAAGATTCTCATGCTGGAGAGTGGGAAGCCTCTCTTATACTTTATTTTAAGCCAGAGCTTGTTAAAGAAGGAGCTTTTGAGGATTATCCTAATTTTCCAAAATTTAGAGTAGTTGCTGAAAAAGAAAAATACTGGTCTTCAGGCATCTGGGGTAATCCTCTAAAAGCTACTAAAGAAAAAGGAAAAATCCTTGCAGAGAAATTGGCGCAAATTTTAGTTAAAGAAATAGAATTAATAGAAAAAGAGAAATAGATGCTTTTAATAGATGGTTCTTATGGAGAAGGAGGAGGGCAGGTTTTAAGAACTTCTCTTTCTCTTTCTGTAGTATTTGGAAAGCCTTTTAAAATAATTAATATAAGAAAAAATAGACCCAAACCAGGACTTCAACCTCAACATTTAACCTGTGTAAAAGCTTGTGCTGAAATTTCTGGAGCAGAACTTAAAGGAGCAGAGCTTAATTCACAGGAACTAATTTTTATTCCCAAGAAGAAACCTATTAATAAAACTTATACTTTTGATATAAAAACAGCAGGCTCAACTTCTTTGCTTTTTCAAACCCTTCTTTATCCTTTGGCTTTATCAGAAGGTGGAGAGTTAATACTTAAAGGAGGAACTCATGTTCCTTTTAGTCCACCTTATCACTATCTCAAATATGTATTTTTGCCTGTAGTGGATTCTTTGGGTCTAAAAGCTGAAGTTTCTTTAGAAAAAGCTGGATTTTATCCTAAAGGAGGAGGAAGGATAATAGCTAAAATTCCACCTTGGGAAAAGTTTAGATTGCCAAAATTTGCTGAAGGCTTTGATCCTGAAAATATTTATATTATAAGTCTTATTTCAGAAAATTTACCTTCTCATATTTTAGAAAGACAGGCAAAGTCAGCTAAAGAAAGATTATTAAAGAAAAAATTAAAACCAAAAGAGGAGATATTAGAAAAGATAAAAAGTGATTCTCCAGGAACAATGGTTTTTATTTATTCTATAGATCGAGATAAAGTTAAAAGAGTTGGTTTTACAGAACTTGGAAGAAAGGGTTATCCTGCAGAGAAGGTTGGAGAAAGTGCAGTAGCTCAATTTTTAGAATTTCTTAAAACAAATACTCAAATAGAAAAACATTTGGCAGATCAAATTTTAATTCCCATAAGTTTTGCTATAATAAAAAATAATAAAAAAAACTTTAAATATACAACTTCTAAGATTACTAAACATCTTCTTACTCAAGCTTGGCTCATTCCTCAATTCATAAATGAAATAAATATCAAAATTTTAGGAAAAGAAGGAAAATCAGGGGAAGTAAAAATTGAGAGAAAATGAAAAAATAAAAATTTTTTTATGAAATTGAAGAATTTAAAGAGGAGGTTTATAATACTTTGGA
>QNAZ01000112.1 GCA_003641645.1 Thermodesulfobacteriota bacterium | reverse complement strand
TTTTAAAGAAGCAAAAGAAAAGGTGAGAAAAGATTATCTTACTGAGAAAGGAAAAGAATTATGTGAAAAAAAAGCACAGGAATTAATTAAGAGATTAAAAAGCAAAAAAGAAATAGGTAAAAAAGATTTTTCTTTTGAAAAATTTAATGTTAAAGAATTTAGGATAAAGAGATATGAGTTGAGAGATAATTTTTCTCCTTTAATTTATCAAGAGTTAATAAACAGAGGTAAGAAAGGGCTTATAGAAAAAACTTTCTGGGATAAAAATATTTTAAAGATCTTTTATATCAAAAATATTATACCTTTTAAAGATAAAATTAAAGAAGAAGAGATTTCAGAAGTAGCTTCAAAATTTCTAAAAGAAAAAAGAGAAATATGGTTTAAAATGTGGTATCAGCTTTTAAGAAAAAAAGCTAAAGTCAAAATTTATCCAGTTTTTGAAAAATTTTAGTCCCTTTTATTATTTCAATAAAAACTAAGATGAGAAATCAAAGTAAAAGAATATAGTATGCCTAAAAGAACAGATATTAAAAAAATTCTTATTATAGGATCTGGTCCTATAGTAATTGGACAAGCTTGTGAATTTGATTACTCTGGAAGTCAAGCTTGTAAGGCTTTAAAAGAAGAAGGTTATGAAATTATCTTAGTTAATTCTAACCCAGCTACTATCATGACTGATCCAGAGATGGCAAATAGAACTTATATAGAACCTCTAACTCCAGAAGTAATGGAATATATTATTAAAGAAGAAAGACCTGATGCTCTACTTCCTACTTTAGGGGGACAAATAGGTCTTAATATAGCTTTTGCTTTAGCTAAAAAAGGTATTCTTGAAAAATATGGAGTTGAGCTTATTGGAGCTAAAGCCTCTGCTATTGAAAAAGCAGAGAGCAGAGAACATTTTAAAAAAGCTATGGAAAATATCGGACTTAAAGTTCCTAAAAGTGCTATTATCCATTCAATTTCTGAAGCAGAAAAAGTTATTAAAGAAATTGGATTTCCTGTAATAGTTAGACCAAGTTTCACACTTGGTGGAACAGGAGGAGGAGTTGCTTATAATATTGAAGAATTGAGAGAAATTGTAGAAACAGGGTTAGAAATGTCTTTGATTCATCAGGTAATGTTAGAGGAATCTGTTATTGGATGGAAGGAATTTGAACTTGAGGTAATGAGAGATTTTAAAGACAATGTAGTAATTATTTGTTCTATTGAGAATTTTGATCCTATGGGAGTTCATACAGGAGACTCTATAACTGTTGCTCCTGCTCAAACTTTAACAGATAGAGAATATCAGAAAATGAGAACTGCAGCTCAAGCTATTATAAGAGAAATAGGGGTAGAAACTGGTGGTTCAAATATTCAGTTTGCTATAAATCCAAAAAATGGAGATATGGTTGTAATAGAAATGAATCCGAGAGTTTCTCGCTCATCTGCTCTTGCAAGTAAAGCCACAGGTTATCCTATTGCAAAAATAGCTGCAAAATTAGCCATAGGTTATACTTTAGATGAATTACCTAATGATATTACTAAAGAAACAAAAGCAGCTTTTGAACCAACTATAGATTATGTGGTTGTAAAAATTCCAAGATTTACTTTTGAAAAATTTCCAGAATGTCCAGATGAAATAACTACCTCCATGAGATCAGTGGGTGAGACAATGGCTATTGGTAGAACTTTTAAGGAGGCTTTACAAAAAGCTATTAGAGGATTAGAAATTGGAAGATTTGGATTTGGTGCTGATGGAAAATCTCCTTCAGATCAGGGTATTATTTTATCTAAGGAAATAATAAGAGAAAAACTTGCACGTCCAAATAGTCAAAGGCTTTTTTACATAAGAGAAGCCTTTAAAGCTGGATTTAGTATTGAAGAAATTTACAATCTTACTTATATAGATCCTTGGTTTCTATATCATTTAAAAGAAATCTTTGATAAAACCGAAGAACTTAAAGGTAAAAAACTGGAAGAAATTAATGAAAAAGAAATGAGAAAGCTTAAACAAATGGGATTTTCTGATTATCAAATAGCTTTTTTAACAGGAACTACAGAGTCCCAAGTTAGAGAATATAGAAAATCCTTAGGTGTTAAAGCTACTTTTAAACTTATAGATACTTGCGCTGCAGAATTTGAAGCATATACACCGTATTATTATTCTACTTATGAAGTAGAAAATGAATCAAGAGTATCAAAAAATAGAAAAGTTTTAATAATAGGTGGAGGTCCAAATAGAATAGGGCAGGGAATTGAGTTTGACTATTGTTGTGTGCATGCTTCTTTAGCATTGAGAGAACGTGGAATAGAAGCTATTATGGTTAACTCCAATCCTGAAACAGTTTCTACAGATTATGATATCTCTACCAGGCTTTACTTTGAGCCTCTAACTTTAGAACATATTTTAAATATTTATGAAGAAGAAAATCCTGATGGAGTAATAGTTCAGTTTGGTGGGCAAACTCCTATAAATCTTGCTGTTCCTCTTTATAAAGCTGGAGTAAAAATACTTGGGACTTCTCCAGAAAATATTGATAAAGCTGAAGATAGGAAAAAATTTGATCATCTTTTAGAAAAACTTGGACTTAAGAGACCAAAAGCAGGAACTGCTTACAGTGCAAATGAAGCTCTCAAGGTTGCAAAAAATATAGGGTATCCGTTACTGGTCCGACCATCTTATGTTCTTGGTGGTAGAGCAATGAGAATAGTTTATACAGAAGAAGAACTTAAAAATTTTATTGAGACAGCAGTAAAAGTTAATCCTGAACATCCCATTTTGATAGATAAATTTTTGGAAGACGCTATAGAACTTGATGTTGATGCAATTTCAGATGGAGAAATAGTTGTTGTAGCAGGTATAATGGAGCATATTGAAGAAGCTGGAATCCATTCCGGAGATTCTGCTTGTATATTACCTCCTTTGCATATTCCACCAAAACTTATAGATGAAGTAATGGAGGCAACCAAACTTTTAGCAAAGGAATTGGAAGTTAAAGGACTTATAAATGTGCAATATGCTATAAAAAATAATGAACTTTATGTTTTAGAAGTTAATCCAAGAGCCTCAAGAACTATTCCTTTTGTATCAAAAGCTATTGGAGTTCCTCTTGCTAAACTTGCTACTTGGATAATGTTAGGAGAAACACTAAAAGACATAGGATTTACTAAAGAAGTTATTCCTCCTTATTACTCAGTAAAAGAAGTGGTTTTCCCTTTCAAAAGATTTCCTCGTGTAGATGTAATATTAGGTCCTGAAATGAAATCTACAGGAGAAGTAATGGGTATAGATTGGGATCCTGCTTTAGCTTATGCCAAAGCTCAAATTGCAGCAGGAATGAAATTACCAACTGAAGGAACTGTTTTTATTTCTGTTAAAGATGAAGATAAACCTCTCATTATTCCTATTGCTAAATCTCTTTTAGAACTTGGTTTCAGATTAATTGCTACTAAAGGAACTGCTCAATTTTTAAGATCTTTTGGAATAAAAGTAGAGGATGTACCTAAAATTTCTGAATATATTAGACCTAATATTTTAGATTTAATAAAAAATAAAGAAATAGATTTAGCTATTAATACTGCTAAAGGAAAAGAAAGTAAAGAAGATGCCTATTTAATAAGAAGATATACTATGGAATTGGATATACCTTATGCTACCACTCTTTCTTGTGCAAGAGCTATGGTAGAAAGTATTAAAAGATTAAAAATAAAATCTTTTTCTTTTTCACCTTTGCAAAAATATTATAGTTATTTGGATTATAAATTTTATAAAATATAAAATATTTCACCTGAGGAAATTTCAAAAGTTTCTTCTTCTAAATCTATAGTATTTATCAGAAGTGTTCCTTTTTCTGTAATTTCTAAAACTTTTCCTATAATT
>QNAZ01000111.1 GCA_003641645.1 Thermodesulfobacteriota bacterium | reverse complement strand
TTTTCATACTACTAATATAAGTTATTCTGAATTTTTAGAAAAAGTTAATAATGATGAGATTAAGGAAGTAACTATAAAAGGTAAAAAAATCACAGCAAAACTTTCTTCAGGAAAAAATATAACTACTTATGCTCCGGAAGATAATGAATTAATACCTTTATTAAAAAGTAAAAATATAAAAATTATTGTTAAACCTGAAAATCAAAATAGTTGGATTACCTCTTTTCTTATTTCTTGGCTTCCTTTTCTTGTATTAATTGTTTTGTGGATCGTTTTTTTGAAACAATTACAACCAGGGAACAAACCTTTTTCTTTTGTAAGAAGTAGAGCTAAATTAATAAAAGAAGGAGATACTAAAGTTACTTTCAATGATGTAGCAGGAATAGAGGAGGTTAAAGAAGAACTTCAAGATATAGTTGAATTCTTAAAAAATCCTCAAAAATTTACTAAATTAGGTGCTCGAATACCAAAAGGAATTTTATTGGTAGGACCCCCTGGAACAGGAAAAACACTTCTTGCAAAAGCTGTAGCAGGAGAAGCAGGAGTTCCTTTTTTTAGTATAAGTGGATCTGATTTTGTTGAAATGTTTGTGGGAGTGGGAGCTGCTCGTGTAAGAGATCTTTTTGCTCAGGCAAAAACACATGCTCCTTGTATTGTATTCATTGATGAGATTGATGCAGTTGGAAGACAAAGAGGAGCTGGATTAGGAGGAGGGCATGATGAAAGAGAACAAACTTTAAATCAATTATTAGTTGAAATGGATGGTTTTGATACTAATGAAGGTATTGTAGTTTTAGCTGCTACAAATAGACCAGATATTTTAGATCCTGCTCTTCTAAGACCAGGAAGATTTGATAAGCAAGTAATAGTTCCTCCTCCGGATCTTAACGGTAGGGAGGCTATTTTAAAACTTTATGCTAAAAAGTTCAAAATTGATGAATCTATTGATTTTAGAGCTTTAGCTAAAAGCACACCAGGTTTTACAGGTGCAGATTTAGAAAATATGTTAAATGAGGCAGCTCTAATTGCTGCTAAAAAAGGAAAAGAAAAAGTGGAAATCGATGATTTAGAAGAAGCTAAGGATAAAATTATTATGGGTAAAGAAAGAAAAGGATTGGTGTTAAATGAAGAAGAAAGAAAAATCATAGCTTATCATGAAGCAGGACATGCCTTAGTAGCTTATTATTTACCTGATCCTGATCCAGTTCATAAAATAAGTATTATTCCAAGAGGACAAGCTTTAGGAGTTACTCAACAATTACCCTTAGATGATAGACATATCTATACAGAAGATTATATATTAAAGAAAATTACTGTTCTTCTTGGAGGAAGAGTAAGTGAAGAAATAGTTTTTAATAAAGTAAGTAGTGGTGCACAGGATGATCTTAAAAAAGCTACTCAAATTGCAAGAAAAATGGTCTGCACTTGGGGAATGAGTAAAAGATTAGGTCCACTTACTTTTGGAAGAAGCGAAGAACATATTTTCTTAGGTAAAGAACTATTTCAAATTAAAGACTTTTCAGAAGAAACTGCACGAATAATAGATGAAGAAATAAAAAATATTATATTAAATTGTTATGAAAAAGCTAAAACTATAATAACTCAATACTTAAATAAACTTCATAAAGTTGCTCAAGCATTATTAGAGGAAGAAACTTTAGATGCTGAAAAATTTAAGTTACTTCTTGAAGGAAACTAATTTTTTATGCTTCCACCTTTAATTTTAGGTTCTAAAACTTTAAATTGGGATAATATACCCTATTTTGTTGGAATATTAAATGTAACCCCTGATTCTTTTTCAGATGGAGGAAAATATCTAAATTTGAAATCAGCTTTAAATAGAGCAAAAGAACTTTTAGAAGAAGGAGCAGAAATCATTGATGTAGGAGGTGAATCTACTCGCCCTTTTTCAGATCCTGTCCCAGAAGAAGAGGAATTAAAAAGAGTTATTCCTGTAATTAAAACTATTAAAAAAGAATTTCCAGACTCTATTATTTCCATAGATACTTACAAAAGCAAAGTAGCTGAAGAAGCCTTAAAAGCTGGTGCAAATATAGTAAATGATATTAGTGCTTTGAGATTTGATTCAAATATGATCGAAGTTATAAAAGATTTTAATTGTCCTATTATAATTATGCACATGCAAGGAAATCCTAAAACTATGCAAATAAATCCAACTTATAAGGATGTAGTTAAAGAAGTTAAAGAATTTTTACAAAAAAGGATAGAATTTTTAGTAGAAAAGGGAATTCCTTTTGAAAACATTATAATAGATCCTGGAATAGGATTTGGTAAAACATTTAAACATAATCTTCAGATCCTTAAAAACCTTGAATCCTTTCAAGAATTAAATCGTCCTATTTTAATAGGTCATTCAAGAAAAAGTTTTATAGGGGAAATTATAAATAAACCCCCTTTTCAAAGAGATGGAGGAACCATAGGTATTTCTCTTTTTGCTTATTTAAAGGGTGTTCACTTTTTAAGGGTTCATAAAGTGGATCTTAATAAAGATGCACTTCTTACTTTTAAATTTTTAACAAAAAATTAAGGGGTTTAGATTGGATTTTTATTTTGTAAAATTTTTCGAAAAATTCTTAAAGATTTTAAAAGCTTTAACCTTAAAAGATCTCTTAGATATAGCTATTGTTACTTTCATAATATATAGAATACTTCTTTTAATTCAAGGAAGTAGAGCCTTCCAAATGGCTGCAGGGTTAACTATAATAGTTTTTATGTATCTTATCTCAGATGTATTTCAGCTTTTAACTTTAAATTGGATTTTGAATACTTTTATGTCTTCTATTTTCATTCTAATTATTATTGTATTTCAGGATGATATAAGAAAAGCCTTAGCTCAAATTGGTAAACCTTCTTTTCCAAAAATTCAAACTGAATTTTCTTATGGTTTTGAAGAAGTTGTAAAAGCAGTTACAACTTTAGCAGAAAAAAAGATAGGTGCACTTATTGTTTTTGAAAGAGAAATAAGCTTAAAAGACTTTTTAGAAAGCGCTACCATATTAGATTCTAAGGTAACTAAAGAGCTTTTAGTAAGCATCTTTAATCCCAAAAGTCCTTTACATGATGGAGCAGTAATAATTAGTAAAGGTAAGGTTCTTGCTGCAGGAGTAATTTTGCCACTTTCTACTAATCCTGATATAGGTAAAGATTTAGGAACAAGACATAGAGCAGCTATAGGAATTACAGAAATTACAGATGCAGTATCTATAGTAGTTTCTGAAGAAACTGGATATATTTCTTTAGCAGTAAGTGGTAAAATAACAAGAGATATCACTCCTGCTACTTTAAGAAAAATGTTATCTCAGCTTTTAGGATTCGAGTCCAAAGCTCCTTGGTGGATAAGAATAGGATATGAGATTCAAAAGGGAGCATAAATTAAAAATCATTTCTTTTTTTTTAGCTATTACTTTATGGTATTTTGTTGTCTTAGGGAAACCTATTGAAAAAGACATAAAAATTCCTATAGTTTATAAAACATTTAATTCTAATTATTTAGTAGAAATCAATCCTTCTAATGTTCTTCTAAAAATAGAAGCTACAAGAAGAGTATTAAGAACTTTTCCAAATGATAATTTAAAATTAGAAATAAATGTTTTTCAATATTCTCCGGGTATTCATCAAATTAGAGTGCCTGTAGAAAAATTAAATCTTCCCTCAGGTGTAAAAATAAAAGAAATTGACCCCAATTTAGTAACTTTAGTCATAAAAAAGGTAGGCATAAAAAGAGTTCCAGTAAAACCTACTTATGAAACAGAAGAAAAAATTTCTTTTAAAAAATTTACTCTTTTAATAAAACCTTCTTATGTTACTATTAAAGCACCAATGGAAGTATTAGTTCATACTCATTATATACC
>QNAZ01000110.1 GCA_003641645.1 Thermodesulfobacteriota bacterium | reverse complement strand
TGCTTAATCAGATTTTGAAAATATTTAAATTTCCTGAAAAAGTCAGAAATAAAGATATTTTAGAAAAAGTTAAGTTAAGAGATCTTGCTAAAAAGGAAAAAAATTATGAATTAGCAGATAAGATAAGAGATGAAATTGAGAAAAAAGGATTTTGGATTTTTGATTTTCCTTCAGGCACAGTGGTAGTGTCTTTAAAAAAAGAAGCATGAAAAATATTGCTAATATATTAAATGATATTTATGAAAAACTTTATACTTATTTTGGGCCTCAAAATTGGTGGCCTGCAGATACACCTTTTGAGGTTTGTGTTGGGGCTATACTTACTCAAAATGCAAGCTGGAAGAATGTAAAAAAAGCTATAGAAAATTTAAAGAAAAAAAATCTTTTAGATCCTTTAAAACTATATGATATTCCTTTAAATACTTTAGCTCAAATTATAAAACCTTCAGGTTTTTATAATATTAAGGCTAAAAGACTTAAAGATTTTGTTAAATTTTTGGTAGAAAAATATAAAGGGAATTTAGAAGAACTTTTTTCTAAAGGGCTTTATGAGGCAAGAGAAGAATTACTTAGTTTAAAAGGACTTGGCAAAGAGACAGTAGATAGTATTCTTTTGTATGCTGGAAATTTTCCGATATTTGTAGTAGATGTTTATACTTATAGAATTTTAAATCGTCATTATCTTATTCCTGAAGAGACAACCTATGATGAAATACAGGCTTTATTTATGGAGAATCTTCCTCATGATCCTAAACTTTTTAATGAATTTCATGCACTTTTAGTTGCTTGTGGAAAAAATTTTTGCAAGAAAAGAAATCCTTCCTGCACTCCCTGCCCTTTAAACCATCTCCACACTTAAATTATCACATTTACAAAGTGTGAAATGCTTATTTGGTGCTTATTTGCAATTTTGGCAGGTTTTTTTGTTGCTTTAAGTGATGCTTTAAATAAAAAATATTTATCTTCTGTTGGCTATCCTTATATGGTTATTGCAAGAACCTTAGGAAGTTTCCCTTTTCTTTTTCCTATTTTTTTATTTCTAACTCATCATTATAATGGATTAAGTTACTTCAGTTTTCAATTTGTTTCTAATGTTTCCTTACTTCTCATTTTGGAAATAACTGCTACCATTCTTTATATGAAAGGAATTAAAGTATCTCCACTTTCCCTAACACTTCCTTTTCTATCTTTTACTCCTATATTTATAATACTTACAGGCTATATTCTTCTTAGTGAAAAGATTTCAAAAGAAGGAGCCTTAGGAATAATCTTGGTTGTAGCAGGAAGTTATTGTATCAATTTTCCTTCTATAAAAGAAGGATTTTTAGCTCCTATCAAAGCTATTAAAAAAGAAAAAGGAAGTTTTTTACTTCTTCAGGTTGCTTTTATTTATTCTATAACTTCAGTTTTGGGTAAAAAAGGTTTATTATTAAGTAATCCCCTATGGTTTGCTTCTTTTTATTTTTCTATTTTAGCTATAGTTTCCACTTTAAGTATTAAAATTCTTTATAGAATAAAACTTTGGGAGTTTATAAAAAAATATTATAAAGCAATTTTAGTGATAGGTTTAACTCAAGGACTTATGTGTTATTGTCACATGATAGCTCTGAGCCAAATAGAAACAGCTTATATGATAGCTTTAAAGAGAACAAGCATTCTTTTTGCAGTAATTTTAGGATATCTTATGTTTAAAGAAACCTATTTTTTAATAAGATTTTTTGCAGTAATTCTTATGCTTGTAGGAATTTTAATAATAACTTTTTTGAGATAAAATTAAGTAAAAAATGAAAAAATTTAAAGGTTACATACAAGTTTATACAGGAGAAGGGAAAGGTAAGACCACTTGTGCTGTAGGGTTAACTATAAGAGCTGTAGGTGCAAGGTTAAAGGTTGCATTTTTTCAATTTTTTAAACCTGATACCTCAAGTGAAGTAAATATATTGAAAAGTTTTTATCCACAAGTTTATTACAAAAATTTTGGTAAAGGAGGTTTTGTAAAAAATAAAATAGATTCAGAAATAAAAAAACTTATTTTAGAAGGATGGGAAGAAACAAAGAAATTGGTAAACTCGAAAAGCTATAATATAATAGTTTTGGATGAAATAATTTATGCCTTAAATTGGGGGATAATTGAGTTAAAAGAATTTTTAAAAATTCTTCAAAACAAACCAGAAGAATTGGAGATTATTATAACAGGAAGATCAGCTCCTGATAAGCTTATAGAGATAGCGGATTTAGTAACAGAAATGAAAAAGGTTAAGCATTATTATGAAAAAGGTGTGAAAGCAAGAAAAGGTATAGAAAGATGAAAGAAAAAATTATTAAAAAGATTTTAAATGGAGAGAGACTTGATGAAAAAGAAGGTTTAAAGCTTTTTGATTTTGAATTGTTAGAATTGGGTTATTTAGCAAGAACTGTCAGATTTAGAATTAATCCAGAAAAGATAGTTACTTATGTAGTAGATAGAAATATTAATTATACTAATATTTGTATTTCAGGTTGTAAATTTTGTGCTTATTATAGATCTCCTGGTTCACCAGAAGGTTATGTTTTAAATTTTGAAGAATTAGCTAAGAAAATAGAGGAGACTATAAATCTTGGTGGATATCAGATTTTACTTCAAGGAGGACTTCATCCACAGCTTCCTTTTTCCTTTTATGAAGAAATGTTAAAATTTATCAAAAGCAATTTTCCTCAAATTCATTTACATGCTTTTTCTCCTCCTGAAATTGTGCATTTTAGCAAAATTTCTGGATTAACTATAAAAGAAGTTTTGGAAAGATTAATAAAAGCAGGACTTAACTCTATTCCTGGAGGAGGAGCAGAGATTCTTTCAGATAGAGTAAGAAGACTGCTTTCTCCTAATAAGTGTTCTTCAGAAGAATGGTTAGCAGTAATGGAGACAGCTCATAAGCTTGGACTTAAAACCACAGCTACCATGATGTTTGGGCATATAGAAACAAGAAGTGAAATAATAGAACACCTTTTAAAAATTAGAGATTTGCAAGACAAAACAGGAGGTTTTACAGCTTTTATACCATGGACTTTTCAGCCTAAAAATACTCGTTTAAGACATTTAATTAAGGTTGGTTCTGCAGAGTATTTAAGAGTTCTTGCTATTTCAAGAATTTTTCTTGATAATATAAAAAACATTCAAGTTTCTTGGGTTACTCAAGGTTCTCATATAGCTCAAATTGCATTAGAATTTGGTGGAAATGATTTTGGAAGCACAATGATAGAAGAAAATGTAGTTGCAGCAGCAGGAGTATCTCATCGATTAAGTGAAGAAGAAATTAGACATTATATAAAAAGTGCAGGATATATTCCGAAAAGAAGAAAAATGGATTATACCCTATTAGAATAGATTTCATGCAGGAGATACAACTTCAATCTTATCACCATTATATTATTAGAGCAAAATGGATTATTCCAATTTTATCCCAACCTATTTTAGATGGAGCTATAGAAATTAAAAATAAAAAAATAATAAGAGTAGGGAAATTTAAAGAAATTTTTAAAGAATCAACTTTTGCAAAACTTATTGATTTTGAAGAAACAGTAATACTTCCAGCTTTAGTTAATGCTCACACCCATTTAGAACTTTCAGCTTTAAGATTCAGACTTTCTCCTTCCTCTGAGGGTTTTATTTCTTGGGTCAAAAATGTAATTAAATTAAAACAAGAGTTGAGTTTGGTTGAGATTAGAGAATTTGCGAGATTAGCACTTGATAATTTATGGAGAGATGGAGTTGGGATTATTGGAGATGTTGGAAATACAGCTATAACCTTAGATCTTCTTTGCAAAACTCCATTTTATGGATATTTTTTTCAGGAAGTTCTCAGCTTTAGAGGAGGATATAATTTAAAAGAACTTCAAATAAAGGCACCTTCTTCAAATTTTAAAATTACTTATTCAGCTCATGCA
>QNAZ01000109.1 GCA_003641645.1 Thermodesulfobacteriota bacterium | reverse complement strand
TTCCTGAATTTCTGTAATTTTATTATAAACTATTTGAATATTTTGCCAGTTTACTTTAAAATATTGATGAACAATTTCATTTCTACATTTAGCAAGTGGAGCTAATTTAAGAGCTAAGTCTCCTATAAATTCGTAACAAGCTAAAATAGTATCTTTGTAAGTATCAGGAATAGACCTTTTATTGATTTTTAAAATTTCTTCACAAATATCTACAATACAAAGGATTATATCATTTATACTTTTATCAAGAATATATCTAATATCTCTATTAGCAAAATAAAGATCTTTATTTACATTTTGGATTTTTTGTAAATTAATTTTTTTAATTTTTTATCCATTTAAATCTAAATGAATGTTTCTTTTTAATCTTATATGTTCTGTTTCATGAAGAACTCTATCCCATAATTTATACAAAATTTCTTCATCAGGTTCAATCAAAGGAACACCTTTTAAAGCCTTTTGAATAATGAAAGGGGATTCATCTTCATCATCAAGTCGTAAAATATCTAACTTTTTTTTACTACACATGAGTAAATTTTCTAAAATTTGCAATTTTTCTTTTTCAGATCCTGTTAAATAAATAGCAATATCTATATCTGATCTTTTATGAGTTTTTCCTTCAGCACAGGAGCCAAAAATATAGGCTAATAGCACTTTTTTTTCTTTTTTATATTTTTCAAGTAGTTCTTTTAAATTTTTAAGATTTTCTTCCAAAATTTTATCCACCCTACCCTTCTTCTCCCAAAAAATTTATCAAGAATATTTTTGCCCAAGGACTTTATGTTTAAAGTAACTATTGCTACAGTTCTAAAATTTTTTTAGCTAAATCATCTTCGGCTTCAGTAAGAAAAGGAAGTCCAGTAATTTCAGCAGTTTCTTTATTTGCAGCTACAATATCTGAACGTGAAATTGCTGAAAGACTGAATTTTCTTGCACCAGCCATAAGTTGTTGAAGTCCTGCAGATAATTTATCAATGTAAGTATAAAGAGCAATAGCTCCAAAAGGTATATTTTTCATTTCTTTTTTCCCCACTTTATTCTCTACTTCATAATAACAAGCAAAAATTTCTTCAGGAGTCTTACCTATAGCTGTTACAGAAGGTGGTAATTCATTCCAATTTCCATTTACTGCCTCTTTTCTCTCAGGTCTAATTACACCTTCAATATTAGAGCCTAAATGGCATGGTATAAGAAGTGCTCTTCCAAGACATATAAGCTTAACAAATGGCGCACCAAGAGCTAATGCTTTAAATATATGATCTTCTCTAGCAAAACCACCACCAAAAGCCATATCAACAACTTTTCCTTTTTTAGAAGCAAGTATAGCAGCATATTCATAAGCTTTGGAATGGAGGTAAATAGAAGGTACACCCCAGTGTTCCATCATGTTCCATGGACTCATTCCTGTTCCACCACCTGCTCCATCAATGGTTAAAAGATCAAGTTCAGCTTCTGTTGCTACTTTTATAGCAAGAGCAAGGGCTTCCATTCCATAAGCTCCTGTTTTTAAGGTGATTTTCTTAAAACCAAGTTTTCTTAATCTTTTTACTTCTTTATAGAAAAATTCCATAGCTTCTTCTGTAGTTCTGGCATTAGTAAAACCGAGTCTACTATGTCTTGCAAAAGATTTTATAGCGCCTCTTTTAAAGGCTTCCTGAACTTCAGGAAGTTCAGGATCTGGATCTATGATATAACCTCTTTTTTTGAGAAATAGAGCATATTCAAGATCTTTTACTTGAATTTCTCCACCGATACTTTTAGCTCCTTGTCCCCATTTTAATTCTACAATAATATCATCTCCATATTTTTCTATAATATATTCTGCTACTCCATTTCTAGTATCTTCTACATTCATCTGAAAAAGTATAGCACCATATCCATCATAGTATTTTTTATAAATATCAATTCTTCTTTCAAGCTCAGGAGCTTTTTTAATTCTCCCTTTTTCAATTACTGAATTTTTATCTACTCCTACTACATTTTCTCCAATAACCACCGGGAATCCAGCTAAAGCAGCTCCTATTGCTAAGGGTTCCCAATATTTAGCAGCAATGAAAGTAGAACCCATAGCACCACTTATAATAGGTATTCTAAATTTAGTTTTTACCTTGGCTCCAAAATTTCCTTCTATGCTAACATTAGGAAAAATGCAATCATCAGGAGAATTTGTAACTCCTTTGGGTAAACCTTTAGCACCATAGAGTCTTCCTACAATTCTTATAGAGTTATAAGAAACCCCAACATGGAAAGTATTAGCACTTCCAGCTGTAACTTTTCCAAAATCACGTGGATAAAGAAGCTTCCTACCTAATAAGCTTGACATCCATACTTCGCATTTACCTTTACAATCACATCTACAAAGAGTACAAAGACCAGATTCTGCAGGATTTCCACGATTGGTTGTACCAAGTGCATCATTAGTTTTACGCCATTCAAACATGCTTACCTCCTTTTTTAATTTTTTTTAAATAAATCTTATAAAATAGGCAAATATCTTTCTAATTCAAAAGATGTGATTTTTACTCTATACATATCCCATTCAAGTTTTTTATTTTGAATTATAAAATTAAAAATTTTTTCTCCTAAAATCTTTTTAAGAAGATCACTTTTTTTAGCGATTTCGATAGCTTCTATCAAACTTCCAGGAAGATACTCTATATTTAAAGCTTTTTTTTCTTCATCAGAAAGAAGATAAACATCTTTCTCTATAGGTTCTCTCAGGGGGTATTGTTTTTTTATACCTTCTAAACCTGCTCCTAACATACAGGCAAATGCTAAGTAAGGATTACAAGCTGGATCAGGAGACCTAAGTTCAATCCTTACAGCTTTTTCTTTGCCAGGTTTATACATCGGAACTCTAATAAGAGAAGAGCGATTTCTGTGTCCCCAACAGATATTTACAGGAGCTTCATATCCAGGGACTAATCTTTTATAGGAATTAACCCACTGATTAAGTATGATAGTAATTTCTTTTATATGTCTAAGCAAACCTTCAATATAGTATTTTGCAGTTTGAGAAATACGAAAAGGATCTTTAGGATCAAAAAAAGCGTTCTGTTCACCTATAAAAAGACTTTGATGAATATGCATTCCAGACCCGTTTATACCATAAACAGGTTTGGGCATAAAAGTAGCATATATACCATTTCTTTTTGCAACCTCTTTAATTATAGCTTTTACCGTTACCACAATATCTGCCATTTGAAGAGCTTCAGTATATCGAAGATCTATTTCGTGTTGAGAAGGAGCAACTTCATGATGTGAATATTCTACTTTGATGTTCATAGCTTCTAAAGCAAGAATTATTTCTTTTCTAAAATTTTCAGCTATATCTAAAGAATAATCAAAATATCCACCTTCGTCTAAAAATTCTGGTTGTTTGTTGTTTTTAAAGATAAAAAATTCAAGCTCTGGACCTACATAAAAAGTATATCCTATCTCTTTAGCTTTTTCTAAGTTTCGCTTGAGGATATATCTTGAATCTCCAGAATAAGGTGTTAAATCTGGAAGGTAAATATCAGCGAACATACGTGCGATTTTATATTCTTTATACTGCCAAGGTAGAATAGCAAAAGTGCTGGGGTCAGGAAAAGCAAGCATATCCGATTCTTCAATACGAGCAAAACCTTCGATAGAAGATCCATCAAAGCCCATACCTTCTTCAAAAGCTACTTCTAATTCATCTGCAAGCAATTCAAGACTTTTTAACTGCCCAAGAACATCAGTAAACCATAACATCACAAATTTTACATTATTTGCTTTGATAGCTTCCATAACATCTTTTTTATCTCTGATAGTTCCCTCCATAAGGAAAATCCTCCTGAAGTTTTTTAAAAATTTTATCACAAATTGATACTTTAAAAAGCTATTTATTAAATATTTTTAGCTATTTAAAATTTTTAAACAAAATTTATGCCAATAATGCATTGTTACTTTA
>QNAZ01000108.1 GCA_003641645.1 Thermodesulfobacteriota bacterium | reverse complement strand
GATCCAGAGACAGGTGAAGTAATTTTTACTAATTTTAAAGGTATCTTTCAAGGAAAAAATTGTCAAATTTTTGTAAAGGAACAAAAAAAATTTAGTTACAATAATAATATTAATAAAAAGTGGTTTGAAGAAATTGGGAGATCTTTATCAATTGATCCGGCTTTACTTATGGCTATAGCTAAGGTAGAATCATCTTTTAATCCTAAAGCAGTTTCTTCAAAGGGTGCACTTGGGCTTATGCAACTTTTACCTACCACAGCAAAGCTTGTAGGGGTAAGAGATCCTTTTAATCCTTTAGAAAATTTAAAAGGAGGGGCTTTGTATTTAAAAAAATTATTAGAAGAATTTAAAGATTTATCTCTTGCTTTAGCTGCTTATAATGCAGGTCCTGAAAAAGTGAGAGCTTATGGAGGAATTCCTCCTTATCCAGAAACTCAACAATATGTAAAAACTGTTCTTTACTATTACAGCCTTTATAAATAACTACTCTTATTACCACTTTCGAAGTAGTAAAATTAAGATGTTTACCAAACCTTTTTTGGTAAATACTCTATTTTAGGATTAAAAATAGCAGTTGCTATATTTCGTTTTATTTTGGAATCTAAAGGATAAACTTGTGTTTCTAAAAATTTTTCTAAGAATTTTCTCTTAGTTTTTTCAGTAAAAGGACAAGGATTTTTGAAAATCTTCCAATTATTTTTTTTGACAAAACGAGAAATCAAGTTTTTTTCTACTAAAATTAAGGGTCTTATAATATATAATTTTCCTTTAAACATCTCCTGAACAGGTAATATAGTAGATAATTCTCCATGGTAAAACATATTCATAAAAAAAGTTACAATAGCATCATCTAAATGATGACCAAAAGCTAATTTATTGGCACCTTCTTTTTGAACCAATTTAAATAAATGTTTTCTTCTATGCCAAGAACATACAAAGCAAGGAGCAGTAATATTTTTTTTGTAAACTTCCATAGCTTGAATTCCACAATCAGTTTTATCAAAGTAAAAATCAATTTCTAATAATTTACAAAACTCTTCAAGCCATTTTACTTTCTTTTTATATTCCTCTTCATCTTTTGGGAATCCCATATCTAAATGCACACCCAAAAGTCTACAATCAATTCTCATCTTTTTTCGCCAATCATTTAAAAAATAAGCCAGAACTAAACTATCTTCCCCTCCAGAAAGAGCCAAAATAATAGAATCTCCCTCTTTAAGCATTTTATAACGAAAAAGAGCCCTTCCAATCAGTCTTTTTAATTTATTATAAAGAGTCATTTAATCAGGAATTTTAACCTGAGGATTTAGGATTCCATCAGGATCAAAGACCTTTTTAAGTTTTTTCATTATCTCAATTTGTAAAGGACTAAGCTCTAAATTTACAAAATCCCTTTTAATATACCCTACACCATGTTCTCCTGAAATAGTTCCAGAAAGCTTTAAAACCTCTTTTAAAATTTTTTCTCTTGTTTTTAATGCCTTTTTTTCATTTTCTGGATCAAAAAGAATATTTACATGAAAATTTCCATCTCCTGCATGCCCAAAACAAGAGATATATAACCCTTCCTCCTTTTCTATATTTCTTATTCTAAATAATAGTTCTTTCATAAATCTTCGTGGAACAACTACATCTTCTGCAAATCTTTTTTTACCGAGAATTTTCAAAGAAGGAGAAATAGATCTTCTTATTTCCCACAAATTTTCAATGATTTTCTCATCTTCTGCTTTTTCAAAAAATATTTTTAATTCTTTATAGAAATTTTCAACCAAAATCATTTCTTTATTGAGAGTTTCTTTCTCTCCATCAAGTTCTAAAAACAAAAGAGAGGAAAAATTTTTATTTTGAAAAAGATTTAAAATATTTCCTTTTATAAGAGCCAGAAGAGTGGTTTTATCAACAAATTCAGCACAAGCAGGTGTTATTCTTTTTTTTAGAAGCTCTGAAATTATATCCAAAGGTTCTTCTTCTCTTTCATGAATAGAAACAAAGAGAACCCTTTTAGAAGGTAGTGGAATCACTTTTAATACAATCTCGGTAAAAACACCCAAAGTCCCTTCAGAACCTATAAAAAGCGGAGTTAAATTATAAGGAACTGCACATTTTAAGGTGGAAGGTCCTGTTTTAAGAACCTTTCCTCCAGGAAGAACAACCTCTAAGGCAAGAACATAATCCTTAGTAGTTCCGTATTTTAATCCTTTTGGTCCACCTGCACCAGTTGCTACATTTCCTCCTATAGTTGAGAAAGCATAACTTGCAGGATCAGGCGGATAAAAAAAACCATATTTTTTTAAAAAATTTTTAAGCTCACCATTTAAAACCCCTGGTTCAACCCTTACAATTCTTTCTTCTTCATTAAATTCAAGAATTCTATTCATTTTAGAAAAACAGATTACTACTCCTCCTTTATGTGGTAAAGGACTTCCTGTAGTTGCAGTTCCTGCTCCCCTTGAAATAACAGGCACTTTGTATTTTTGAGCTAATCGCAAAATTTCAACCACTTCTTCTTTTTTTTCTGGTAATGCCACACAGGAAGGTAATCTTATTAAATAAGAAGAATCATAAGAATAACTTAAAAGGTCTTCTTCCTTTGTTAAAAATTTATCTTTTCCTAAGAGATTTTCTAAAGTTCTTTTGAATTTAGAAAGAGGTGTCTGATTCATTTATTTTGTTATATTCTACATCAGAAAATGTATCAGACAACTCTTTAGATACTTCCTTTAGAAGATAATCAACTTTTATTTTTAGACTGAAATCTTTTCGAAGTTTATTTTCTAATGTTTTAAGATTGTAAATAATTGTAGAATGTTCTTTTTTAAAAATAATAGATATTTCTTTTAAAGATTTTTTTAATAAATTTCTGAGAAAATACATAACTATTTGTCTTGAAAGTGAGAGTTCTTTTTTTCTTGAAGAAGAAAAGAGTTCTTCTTTTGTTATTCCAAAAAACTTGCAGGTTGCTTCAATTATCATTTCTATTTGATTAGAATCCTCTTTTATTCCAAGTTCACTTACTAATTCTTTTGCTAAGGAAAGAGTAATTGGTTCTTTAAGTAAAGAGGAACGAGCAATCAAGCCAAGAACTGCACTTTCAAGTTGTCTTACATCTCCTCTTATTTGATGAGCTAAATACTCAACTACTTCATAAGGAAAATCATATCCTTTTTTCTTTGCTTTGTGTCTTATAATTTTTTTTCTTGTTGCAAAATCAGGAGTATTAAGTCTTATTATCAATCCAGAAGAAAGCCTTGATCTTAAAGAACTATCCATTTTTTGAAGCTCCTGAGGAAGTTTTAAAGAGGTAAAAACAACAGTTTTTCCTTGATCAAGAAGATAATCTAAAAGAAAAACTAATTCATTTTGAGTATATTCTTTTCCAGCTAAAAAATGAATTTCCTCTAAAAGAAGGACTTCGCATTCATGCTTTATTTTTTCTTTAAAACTCTCTATCATTCCAGAACGTAAATACTTGATCATATAGTTGAGAAAGTCCTGAGCAGTCAGGTAATAAACTCTTTCAAAACCTTTTGAAATTAAACCATTACCTACAGCTTGTGTTAAATGAGTTTTTCCTAACCCAAAGTTTCCACAGAGATAAACTAAATATCCTTTTGGTCTTTCTTCAGCTATTTGGTAACAGACATTAAAAGCAAATTCATTACATTTTCCCACTATAAAATCCTTAAAAGTATATTTAGGACAAAAATTTCTTCCTATTACAGGAATAGGGTTATAAGGAATGGCTAATTGTTGAGCTTTAATAGGTTCACTGACTAAAAACTTAAAACCCTTAAGATTAAATTCTTTTAAAACTTGATTAATTATATTTTGATAATTTTCTTTTATCCAGTTTTTAGTAAACTCATTTGGAACTTCTATAATTAGAGTTTCTTCTGAAATTCCACCTTTAAGAGAACTAAACCAAACTTTAAAAATTGCTTCAGGTAGAAGCTCCTTAATTCTATCTTTTATCTTTTCCCAATTTATATT
>QNAZ01000107.1 GCA_003641645.1 Thermodesulfobacteriota bacterium | reverse complement strand
CTCTTCAGGATATAAATATTTAAAAGATAAATCTTCTAATTCACATTTTATCCAATCAATACCTAATCTACCTGCAAGGGGAGCGTAAATTTCTAAAGTTTCTTTTGCAATTTTTTGCCTTTTATGCTCAGACTGATATTTTAATGTTCTCATATTATGTAATCTATCTGCCAATTTTACTAAAATAACTCTTAAATCTTTTGACATAGCAAGAATTATTTTTCTCAAATTCTCAGCTTGTTTAGTTATTTTATCTACTGAACCAGGAAAAGTTTTTAACTTAGTCACTCCATCTACAATAAAAGCTACTTCTTCCCCAAATTCTTTTTTTATTTCATCTATACTTATCTGAGAATCTTCAACTGCATCATGAAGAAGTCCTGCTGCTATAGTAGGAAGATCAAGTTTCATTTGAGTTAATATATAAGCTACCTCTATAGGATGAGAGAGATAAGGTTCTCCAGATTTTCTTACTTGTCCTTCATGAATACGAGCTGCCCATTCATAAGCTTTTTCTACAAGCCGAGTATTACAGCCAGGTAAATAATTTTGTATTTCGTCTAAAATTTTACTTAAAGTAATCATCTTATAATAAATTTAAACTCTTTTTATATTTTTTACAAGGAAACATATTTTATTACTAAATAGTAAAATTAAAAATTATTTTAAAAATTTTAATATACTTTTTTTGATATACTCTGAAGTGAGACCATATTTTGCTTTGAGAGTTTTAAGATCCCCATGTTCTATGAATTTATCAGGAAGTCCTATTCTTTTTAATTTCACTGAAACATTTTTATCTGCAATGAGTTCATAAATAGCTGAACCAAATCCACCTATTAATGCATTCTCTTCTACAGTTAAGATCTTTCCTGTTTTCTTAGCAAAACTTAAAATTAGTTCTTCATCAAGTGGTTTAATGAATCTTGCATTTATTACAGCAACAGAAATTCCTTCTGTTTCAAGTTCTTGAGCTGCCTTCAGCGCTTGATAAACCATATTCCCAATAGCTATTATAGTTAAATCTTTTCCGTCTTTTAATAATTCAGCCTTACCAAAAGGTATTTCTTTAAAATCCCAATCTAAACTCACTCCTTCTCCTGAACTTCTGGGATATCTAATAGCTACCGGACCAGGATATTTTAAAGCACTATAAAGCATATGTTGTAATTCATTTTCGTCTTTTGGTGCCATTATAGTCAAATTTGGAACTATTCTCAAATAAGAAAGATCAAAACTTCCATGATGAGTTGGGCCATCCTCTCCCACCAGCCCCCCTCTATCTATAGCAAAAATAACTTTTACATTATTTAAAGCTACATCATGGATAATTTGATCATAAGCTCTTTGTAAAAAAGTAGAATAGATTGCACATATTGGAATGAATCCTTCTAAAGCCAGTCCTGTTGCAAAAGTTACAGCATGCTGTTCACATATCCCTACATCAAAAAATCTATCTGGATATTTTTCAGAAAAAGCTTTTAAACCTGTTCCAAGTCTCATAGCAGCAGTAATAGCTATAATCCGAGGTTCTATTTCTGCTAATCTAAGGATAGTTTTTCCAAAAATTTCAGTATAAGAAGGAGGTTCATTAAGAGATTTTAAAACTTTACCTGTTTTAATATCAAAAGGTCCTACTCCATGAAATTTTTCTGGATCTTTTTCAGCATAAGGATAACCTTTCCCCTTTTTTGTAATTACATGAAATAAAATCGGTCCTTTCATTTTTTTAATATTATTTAAAATTTCAATCAGAGTTTCTAAATCATGACCATCTACAGGACCTATGTATTCGAAATTTAAAGCAGTGAATAGAGCCCCTGGAGTAATAGCTATTTTGAAAATATCTTCTCCTTTTTTTAATAAATTAACTAAACTATCTCCTCCTGGGAACTTATGAGCTATTCTTTCAACTTCTTTTTTTATAAATCTTGCTAAATTTCCTGTTAATCTTTTGGAAACAAAAGAAGATAGAGCTCCTACACTTGGAGAAATACACATTTCATTATCATTAAGAATTACTATTAAATCTTCTTTTTGAAATCCAGTATTATTTAAAGCTTCAAAAGCAAGCCCTGCAGTAATTGATCCGTCTCCAATTACTGCTACAACTTTGTCTTTTTCTTTTTTCATTCTTAAAGCTGTAGCTATACCAAGTGCTGCAGATATAGAAGTACTACTATGTCCTGTATCTAAAATATCATGAGGGCTTTCACTTCTTTTAGGAAACCCAGCTATACCATTGTATTTTCTAAGTGAAGGAAACTGGTCTCTTCTTCCTGTAATAATTTTATGAGTATAACATTGATGCCCTACATCCCAAATTATTTTATCTTTTGGAGAATTAAAAACATAATGAAGAGCAAGTGTCAACTCTACTACTCCAAGATTAGGTGCTAAATGCCCTCCATTTTTAGAAACTATCTCTATAATATATTTTCTTATTTCTTCAGCTAAAGCCTTAAGGTGTGATATTTTGAGCTTTTTAAGATCTTTTGGGGAATTAATCATTTTTAAAAATTTCATCTTAATACACCCTGTTTAACATAAATTCAGCTATAGCTTTTAAAGGCTGAGCCCTCTCTCCAAAGGGTTTTAAAGCAGAAATAGCCTTTTCTGTATATTTTTGAGCAAGTTTTTTAGTTTTTTCTATTCCAAAAAGTGCTGGATAAGTTAATTTTTGTTTTTTAATATCTGAATATGTTTTTTTACCCAGTTTTTTCTCATCTCCTAAAATATCCAAAAGATCATCTACTATTTGAAAAGCAAATCCCAGATTTTTTCCATAAGAAGATAATGCTTTCAATGCCTGAGAATTTCCTCCTCCTAATAAAGCTCCACTTAAAATAGAAGCTTCAATTAAACGAACTGTTTTATTAAGATGTATCCATTTTAAAATACGAGCTGTTCCTTTTTTACCTTCCATAAGAAGGTCAACCATCTGCCCACCTACCATTCCTTCAAATCCTACAGCTTTAGAAATAACATGAATTGCTTTTAAAAGTCTTGTTTTATTAACATTTTTTACTAAATCAGGGTGAGTAAAAAATTGAAATGCTAAAGCCTGTAATCCATCTCCAGCAAGCATTGCTGTGGCTTCATCAAAAGCTTTATGACAAGAAGGTTTTCCTCTCCTAAAATCATCATCATCCATACAAGGAAGATCATCATGAATTAAAGAATAGGTATGAATACATTCTATACCTGCTGCAAAAAGAAGAATTTTTTCCCAATCCCCATCTACAATTTCACATCCTACCAAACATAAGATCGGCCTTAACCTTTTCCCCCCTGCAAAAACACTATATTTACCTGCAGAAATAACCCTCTTTCCATAATCTTTTTCCTTAGGAAAATATTTTTTTAAAACTTTTTCAACCTTTTTACTTCTTTCTTTTAAATATGATTCAAGATCGAATCTATTTTGGACCATCCTTTAAAATCTCATAAGCTCTATCTAAACTTTCCAGTTTAAATCCTTCTTTATCTTTTAAAATTACTTCTATCCTTGTTCTGGCATTTTTTAGCTTTTCTTCACAAAAATGAATCAATTTTAATCCCTCTTCATAAAGATTAATAGCCTCTTCTAAGTCAAGCTCTTTATTTTCCAATTGTTTCAAAATTTGTTCAATTCTTTTTAAAGCTTCTTCAAAATTTAAAGATTCATATTTTATCATTTTTATTCCTCCACTTTTTTAACCTCTACCAAAAGTCTTCCTTTGGAAAGATAAATTTCTAATAGCTCTCCACTTTTTACCTCTTTAGCACTTTTGATAATTTTACCTTTGGGATAAGATTTTACTATACTATATCCTCTTTGTAAAATATTTAAAGGAGAAAGAGATTTAATTAGTTGAGCTAAACTTTCTAATCTTTTTTCTTTTTCTGCAAAATAAGTTTTTGTTGAATGAAAAAGTCTGTTCTTTAAAAATTTTAATCTTTATTCTATAAATTTTATCTTTTCTTGATGATGTCTTTTTCTGAGAAGATTT
>QNAZ01000106.1 GCA_003641645.1 Thermodesulfobacteriota bacterium | reverse complement strand
GCTTCCAAAGGTGAGGTTTCTTTTCTTTCTTTAATCTTTTCTTGCCACTCATCTCCAAAAGTGCTTTTATAAACCCATTCATCAGGCCAACCTACTGGAAGTTTTCCATAGTGCCCAAGAATTAAGTTTTTAAAATCACCTGGGGCATGCTTAAAAAGTTGTAATAATTCTTTCTGTTCTTCTGGTTCCATAGCAGAAAAATCCTGATTCTTCTCTTCTACAAATTTTTCTAAAAGTTTTATTATATGCTTTACTCCCTCTTCTCCACCTTCCTTTGCATATTTATTTACAATTCCGCTACATGTTACCCAAGTAATTTGAGAACCTGGAGTTACATCAAAATATTTAACAATCTGGTTATAAAGAGACATTACTCTTAAAATATAAGGCATATAATGTAAAAACCCGCCTTTTTCAGCCTGTTCAAAAGAGCTTGGAAAGGCTCCACCAGGCATTTTATGTTTTGTAACCATATGATCAAAGCCTTTAAATGGAGATTCTGCCCATTCATAATCTCTTATCCAGTCTCTTACTTTCTCCACTGCTTTTTCTGCTACTTTTCTATTCAGATTTACAGGTATACCGTGTTCTCTTAACAAAGCTTCTACTGCTAAAATCGGAGGGTGCCCGTAAAATCTTGTTAAAGTATCTTCTTCTACATCAAGAATTTTAGCTCCTGCTTTAGCTGCTGCAAGCAAAACAGGCATAGCCAGTCCATCTGTAACATGTCTATGATAATTAATTACTAAATCAGGATATTTTTGTTTTATAGCATCTATTAGTTCTGTTACAGAAGTAACTGTTCCAACACCTGCCATATCTTTAATACATAAAATTATTTCATCAGTTCCTCCGCAAAGCTCAATAATTTCATCCACTACTTTTAAATAATATTTAGTATCAAACCAAGGAGCTACTGTATAAGAAATAGCAGGTTCAAAAAGTTTACCTCTTTTCATAACTACTTCTGCAACTGTTCTCATATTCCTCACATCATTAAGAAATGAAAAGCATCTCCATACATCAATATCTACTCTTTCAACAACATACTCAATTATATTTTTAGGATAAGGTCTATAACCCCACATATTAGTTTCACGAATAAGGGTCTGAAGCAGTACATTGGGCATAAGCTTTCTTAAAATTTCTATTTCTTCAAAAGGACTCTCTCTTCTATTCATAATTCCTACATGCCATCTTGCTCCACCATGACATTCAGCTGCAAAAAGTCCCATTTCATTATAATAAGGAGCTAAGGTCTTTAAGTCATACATTCTTAACCTATTTTTGTAATCTGATTGTCCTGCATCCCTCATTCCTACAGAAACCAGACATACACCTGGAAGTTCTCTTACTTTTTGAACTATCTCTTTTGGATTCATTCCGGGTTTTACAAATATATAGTCCATGCCAAACCTCCTTTTTCCTCTTTTACATCCAGCTTTGGGGGCCAAGAGCTGATATTTCAGCTATATATTGAGCTATTTTTAAAACTTCATCATCAGGAGTTTTTTCTTTAAACATTGCAAGAAGTTCTTGATAGTGTTCATCTATAAATCTTGTAGAGTAATTTCCTTCTATAAATTTTGGATGTCTTATTATACTCAAAAGCAAAGGTGCAATTGTTTTTATACCCTCAACTCTTAATCCCCTGCTTAAAGCTCTATCCATAACTCTTATGGCTTCATTTCTGTCTGCACCTGCAGCCATAACAAGCATTATAAGAGAATCATAATAAGGTGGAACTTCAGCTCCTTCATAAACTCCTGAAGAAACCCTTATACCTGGTCCTTGTGGAATTTCAAGTCTTGTAATAGTTCCAAAAGATGGATTAAAAGTCTTTGGATCTTCTGCATTAATTCTTACCTCAATAGCATGCCTATTGGGAAATATGTCTTCCTGTGAAAAAGGAATAGGTTTTCCTTCTGCAATATCAAACATAAGACTTACTATATCAAGTCCTGTAACAAGTTCTGTTATTCCATGTTCTACCTGAAGTCTTGTATTAACTTCTAAAAAATAAAATTTATTAGTTTTAGGATCTAATAAAAACTCTACTGTTCCAGCAGATTGATAACCAATTTCTCTCATCATTCTTATAGCAGTAAAACATATTTCTTGTCTTAAATCATCATCTATACTTGGAGAAGGAGCCTCTTCCAAAATTTTCTGGTTTCTTCTTTGTATGGTGCATTCCCTTTCATAAAGATGAACAATTTTTCCATATTTATCTGCACATACCTGAACTTCTATATGTCTTCCTCCTTGGATATACTTTTCTACAAAAATAGTATCATCTCCAAAAGCTTTTTTTGCTTCAGATCTTGCTTTTTCTAAAGATAAAGGAAGTGCTTCCTTTTTGTCTACCCTCACCATTCCTTTACCTCCACCACCTGCAGCTGCTTTAATCATAATAGGAAAACTGATTTCTTCTTCTTCCATCCATTTAAGAACATCTTCTGCAGTATTCACTTTTAATAATGCTGGAATTGTAGGAATATTGGCTCTTTGAGCAATTTTTTTTGCTCTTATTTTGTCTCCCATTAAACGAATTACATTAGCAGGTGGTCCGACCCAAATAAGACCTGCTTCTTCTACCATTTCTGCAAAATCTGGATTTTCTGCAAGAAATCCCCATCCTGAATGAATAGCATCACAACCTCTTTCTAAGGCAATTTTTATAATTTTTTCCATATTTAAGTAAGATTCTTGTGGTGGAGCTTCTCCTATATGGACAGCTTCATCTGCTAAAAATACGTGATAGGCAAGTCTGTCAGGAGTGCTATAAATAGCAACTGTTTTTATTCTTTTATCTCTACAAGTATTCATTATTCTAACAGCTGGGACTCCTCTATTAGCAATTAAAACTTTTTTAATTTCCTTCATACCCTCCTCCTGTAAATTTTTGGACACTTTGATTATTATAACATAAATTTTTTCTTTTCAATTTTTTACTCTTTTAGTAAAATGCTCACACCATTTTCTATAATTTAATAAAATTAATTTGTCAATTAATATAATAAAGAAATTTTGATATTAAATCTTTGGAATTTTAAAAGTAAGACAATTTGAAAGGTTTATAAATTAATATTTTTTATAGTAACTATAAATTCCTAAAATTCTATCTATAAAGATTGAAGCTGCAGAACGAACTGAAAGATGATTATAGGTATCAAGCCTTCCCCAGATAGGTTCTAAAAAGTAATCACACCTGTCAAGCACTTCATCACAAAGACCCCAGGCAGTTCCCAAAACTAAAGCTAAAGGTTTTTCCCATAAAAGATTTCTTATTTCCTCACATTTTACATATTTTCTCTTAGGCGAAGCATCTGTTCCTAAAAGAATGGGTCTTTCTCCTTCTATGCTCTCTACCTCTAAAATAGCAGAATCTAAAGTTTCAAATATCTTTACAAGTTTTATAGCTTCTTTTCTTAAAGGATTATACTGTGCACCCTTTTTAGTCAACCAATAGTCAATTAATTCCTCTGCTAACTTTCTCTGATCTTCCAAAGGTTGAATAATATAAACACCTTTTAATCCATAAGTTCTTGCAAGTCTTGATAAATCATGAAGGTCAAAGTTTGCTATAGCTGATGCTATTTTTTCACCATTTTTATTAAAAACTGGATAATGAACTAAAAATATATAAAAACGCTGAATTTTTAATAATTCTGCTATTATTTTTTTATCCTCTTCTGATAATTCTATTTCTTTAAATAGATAAGGCTTTCTTCTAAGGGTTATCTCTAAGGATTGTTTTCTTCTATATTTTTCTATCTCAGCATGATTACCACTTAAAAGAATATCAGGAACTTTATATCCCATAAAATCTCTTGGACGAGTATAACAAGGATACTTCAGAAGCCCTGCTGAAAAAGATTCTTTTTCTACAGAATCTTTTTTACCAACTACACCAGGAATAAGTCTTGCTATAGTTTCTATAAGAACTAAGCTTGCAACTTCTCCACCAAAAACAACATAGTCACCTATAGAGATTTC
>QNAZ01000105.1 GCA_003641645.1 Thermodesulfobacteriota bacterium | reverse complement strand
GGACGTTTTATTGAAAAATTTGGTTGGGAGGAGTTTTATAGAAAATTTGGAATAAAAGAATTATTTTGGCTCAAAATATTTCAAATTTGTTGTGAAAAACTTTTTACCTACATGCATCGGAACACTACAGCCTTCAAGCCAGGTATCTTTAAAGACCTTTTCATCAGCCCAAGCATGAACAATTTTTGCAATTATAAGTGAGTGATTTTTTGTTTTGATTTCTTTTTCAATTTTGCACTCAAGAAAAGCCATTGCTATCTTTATATGAGGGATTTTGATTTTTACCCCTTCTTCAAGTTCAATTCCCAGTTTTTTAATTTTATCTATTTCCCTTCCACTTGTTGTTCCAGCTTTCCAGATAATATCAAGTTTCTCTATAGGTAAAACATTTAGTGTAAATTCCTTAGATTTTGAAAGAAGTTCATAGCTGTAATTTTCTCTACTTATGGCTATTGCAATTGTGTCATATTCAACCGGCATACTCCAAGCTAAGGTCATAACATTTGTTTTATTTTGATGTTTTGTTACAAGTAAAAATACTACTTTGGGATGAAGAAGTCGATATGCGAATTTCATAATAATTCATTAATATCCTGAATTTTATAATTTTCAATTCTTTTTATGAAATTTCTATTTTAATCTAAAGGACGTTGTCTTAGAAGAGCTTCGGCTTCTTCTGATAAAGGTTTTATTTTCTGACCAAGCAAAGCTTTTAGGCGTAAAGCATTTGGAACAGCCCAGCCTAAAGCATCATTATCAAAATATACATAACCAGGAAGACCAAAATGTAAAATTTTTTCCTTCCATATCTTAAGCTCTTCTTCAGTATAACAAGAACGATAAAGGGTGCGAGAACCATGTAGTCTTATATAAAAAAAATCTGCTGTAAGTTCTTCTATAAGAGATGGATAACGACCTGCTGTATCTGAAATACAAAGGGCTACATTTGCATCACGAAGCAGAGAAAAAAATACAGGATTATTAAAAGTTTTGTTTCTTACTTCAATAGTAGTTTGATATTGAGAATTGAGCAATGAAAGAAATTCTTCTATAAGGACTTGATCAAATTTAAGGCTTGGTGGAAGTTGAAAAAGTATTACCCGAAGTTTTTCTTCAAGTGGAGCTACAGTTTGATAAAAACGTTTTATTTCTTCTTTTACATCTCGTAAACGACGCACATGAGTTATAAAACGATTTGCTTTTACTGCAAAAATAAAATTATCCGGCGTTGATTTATACCAATTACGAAAAGTTTTTTCTTTAGGTGAACCATAAAAAGTAGCATTTATCTCTACTGTATCAAAATAAGTAGCATAAAAAGAAAGCCACTTTCTTGGTGAAAGTTCTTGAGGATAAAAAACTCCCTGCCAATGAGAATAATTCCAGCCAGATGTTCCTACATGTATAATTTGCATAGGTTTATGGATTGTATTTTTCAGGGAGAAATAATTTTTAAAATATGTTCTATTGTGTTTTTAACAGATTGATAAGCCTTTCCAAGGGGTGGGGATTTTCCTTCAAGAGATACCATAAAGACTTTTTCATCATAAGGAATTATTCCAGCAGGCTTTAACTCTTTTTCTTCTACAAGTTTTTTGAGTTTTTCTCTAATTTCTCCTTCAGGAACTTTATTTAAAATTAAATAAACATCTTTTCTCAATTTTTGAGCAAGTTCCCAGGCTTTAGAGGCTACTTCTATGGATTCAAAAGAAGGTTCAGCTACAATAATAACTGTATCAATCCCTTTTTCTACACCTCTTCCAAAGTGTTCTATCCCTGCTTCTGTATCTACTATCAAAACTTCCTGATCTTTTAACTCAAGTTTTTCAATAAATTCTTTACTTACTACACCCATAGGGCAAGCACATCCCTCCATAGGCTCGTGAATTTTACCTGTAAGAATAACAGTAATTCTTCCAATTTTAGCCTTACATTCCTGAGGAATCTCATCAAGAGTAATTTTTTCTTTTTCAATCATAGGTACTGATTTAAGTTTTTCCTTAAACTTTTTTCTTCCTCCTAAAAATTCTATAAGACTTTTAGGTGGTTTTTGGAGTTCAAAAAATTTAAATAATCCTATATTAGATTCATCTGCATCAAGCACAATTACTTGATAATCTAAATTTTCTAATGCTCTTGCTACAAAATAAGCAAGAAGACTTTTTCCTACTCCACCCTTTCCGCAAATAGCAATTTTCTTCCTCATGTTTATCCTCCTGTAAAAATGTATAATTATATTTCAAAAAAGAGATAAGTTATTCATAGGAAAATTTATCTACATTAAAAAGCCCTTTATCTGTAAGTTTTATATGAGGGATAACTTCTAATGCCATGAATGACAGAGTTGCAAATGGATCAGTAAGAGTGCTACCAAGCTCCTTTGCTTTATCTTTAAGTAGTTTGAGATTTTTTATTACCTCGCTAACACTTTCGGCTGATACAATCCCTCCAACTTTAAGAGGCATAAAAAATACTTCTTTACCATCAAAGAGAGCAAGTCCTCCTTGTTCTTCAATTATCTTATTAACTACTATCTTTATAGCCTCATCTGAGGTTCCAACTGCTAAAATGTTATGACAATCATGTGCTACAGAAGTTCCTATAGCTCCTTTTTTAAGACCAAAACCTTTAATTTTTGCAGAAGAGCGATTTCCATAACCATATCTTTCTATATTTACTATTTTGAGGATATCATTTTCCAAATCATATTCTTTATTATGATTTTCAAGAATAAGTCTTTCAGTTATTAAACTTCCATCTTTTGCAAGAATACATATTCTATGATTTTTTATAGGTGGAACATTATCAATAGGTTTAATCCTAAATGAATGAAGAAGATAATCAGGAACTTCAATGTGTTGAGGCTTTTCAGTATAAATTTTTCCATTAACTATAACATTTTTTACATTAAATTCAGGGTCAAAGATTACAAGATAAGCTTTATTTCCGACCTTTATTTCTGCATACTCTTTTAGTCCATAATGCATAAGACCATTATAACTTGCTACTTTTAAAGCTAAAATAGGTTCAATTCCTAATGAGATGGCTTTTTTAAGATTATAATCAATATGCCCAATATTTACCAAATCTTCAGCTGTTTTATCATCACTGCAAAACATAATTTTATCAGGATATTCTCTTATGATTTTATAAGCATCAGATTGTGTATGTTCTGCACTTCCTTCTCTTATAAACACTGATAAACCACTTTGGATTTTCTCAAGGATTTCTTTATAAGACTCATTTTCATGATCATCATCAATTCCAGCAGAAACATAGGCTTTAAGAAGCTCACCTGTTAAACCTGGTGCATGACCATTTACTATCTTTTTATATTTTTTGGCAAGCTTAATCATTTTCATAAATTTTTCTTCTCTATTTATAACTCCTTTATAATTCATCAATTCACCAAGAGCTACAACTTCTTTAAATCCAAATAAATATTCCATATCCTCAATAGTGATTTTTCCACCAGATGTAGCAAATTCTGTTGCAGGAACACAAGAGGGAACAGCAAACATAATATTGCACAGAGTATTTTTTGCATCCTTAATAAAAAACTCAAGTCCTTTTCTTCCTGCAACATTTGCAATTTCGTGACAATCAGCAACTACATGTAAAACACCGCGTTTTAGTGCTTCATTTCCAAATTGAGAAGGAAGGAGATACGAGCTTTCTATATGACAGTGACAATCTATAAGTCCAGGTGTAAGATAACAACCTTCTCCATCAATCGTTATATTTCCTTTTATTTTGTTTTCAGATATTGATACAATTTTTCCTTTTGATATTCCAATAGAACATTTTCTAAAAACGAGTTCTTTGAAATCAGGAATAAAAATATTGTTTATAGCTATTTCCATAATTAAAAAATTAAAAATTATTTTTTGAAAAAATCAAACAAATAATTTTTATAAAAAAATTGTTTATAAAAAAGATAAAAGCCAAATAAGAATATGCAAAGAATTAAAGTTGTTAATAAGAACAATAAATAGGCAAAAGATTGGCATATATTTAAAAAATCATAAAGGGAAGAAT
>QNAZ01000104.1 GCA_003641645.1 Thermodesulfobacteriota bacterium | reverse complement strand
GTTTTTGGATTTTCAGAATATAAAATTTTCCTTTCTACAAGACCTGAAAAATTTGTTGGTTCTCCAGAGATATGGGATAAATCTGAAGCTGCACTTAAAAGAGCTCTTGAAAATAAGGGATTAGAATATGAAATAGATCCTGGAGAGGGTGTTTTTTATGGACCTAAGATTGATTTAAAAATCAAAGATGTTTTAGGAAGATTTTGGCAATGTGCAACTATTCAAGTTGATTTCAATATTCCAGAAAGATTTAATATTGTATATGTGGGAGAAGATAATAAATTTTACAGACCTATTATGATTCATAGAGCTTTGCTTGGGTCTTTAGAAAGATTTTTAGGAGTTCTTATTGAAAATTATGCAGGAGCTTTTCCTTTCTGGATAGCTCCAGTTCAAATCAAAGTTTTAACTCTTACTGACAGAAATATAAATTACGGAGAAAAAATAATGCAGATTTTAAAAAATGAAGGATTTAGAGTTGAAGCAGATTTTAGAAATGAAAAGCTTAATTATAAGATTAGAATAGCTCAGCAGGAGAAAATTCCTTATATGGTTAT
The DNA here is from genome assembly GCA_003641645.1 of Thermodesulfobacteriota bacterium. Taxonomy (GTDB): domain Bacteria; phylum Desulfobacterota; class Thermodesulfobacteria; order Thermodesulfobacteriales; family Thermodesulfobacteriaceae; genus Thermodesulfobacterium. Next base: position 3,511 of record QNAZ01000104.1, on the reverse strand, counting down.
CCTTGGAGATAAAGAAGAAAAAGATAATGTTATAAGTGTGAGAACAAGAAAGGGTGAAGTTATCAATAATATAAAAATAGAAGAATTTATAAGTAAAATAAAAATTGAAAATCAGCCAGAATATCTATTAAATGAATCATCTCAATTATAATTTCAATTTTACTTCTCTTCTTATAAAAACAGTTTTTAAGCAATTTAATAAAATAATATTATTAGGAGGCTTATAAAATATGCGAAAAGATTTAAAAAGGAAGTATAGGGTAAATGAACAAATTAGAGCAAAGGAGGTAAGATTAATTGGTCCTGATGGAAAACAAATTGGGATTATGTCTCTTTCTGAGGCATTAAGACATGCTGAAGATTATGGACTTGATTTGGTAGAGGTTGCTCCAACAGCTAATCCACCTGTATGTAAAATTATGGATTTTGGAGAATTCCTTTATCAGGAAGCTAAAAAAGCTAAAGAAGCTAAAAAAAGACAGAAACAAATAGAGATTAAAGAAATAAAACTTAGTCCAAAAACAGATAAACATGATTTAGAGGTAAAAATAAAACATATTCTTCGATTCTTAGAAGATAAAAATAAGGTTAAAATAAGAATTGTATTCAAGGGAAGAGAAATTCTTCATCCAGAAATGGCAAATAGAGTCTTACAACCTATTTTCGAAGCAGTTAAGGAAAAAGCTCAGATTGAAAATCCACCTAAAATGGAAGGAAGACAGATGATTACAATTCTTGCACCTTTATCAAAAAAATAATTCTTTAAAGTTTCCACTCACAGAATTGTTTCAAAATCTGTAAACCTGGTTTACCACTTTTTTCAGGATGAAATTGGACTGCTACTAAATTTTTGTAAGCAATGGCAGAAACAAAATTTACTCCATAAAAAGTAATTCCACAAACAACATCTTCAGATTCAGGAACTCCATAATAACTATGAACAAAATAATATTCATAGTCTGGATCAAGACCTTTAAATACAGGATGAGTTCTGATCCATTTTACTTTATTCCATCCCATATGAGGAACTTTAAGTTTTTCTCCATTCCATATAAGTGGTTCTGGAAATCTGACAACCTTACCTCTAAGAAGTCCCAAGGTTTGAGTTCCTCCATCTTCTTCACTTATCTCAAAAATGATTTGTGTTCCCAAACATATTCCTAAAATAGGAACACCTTTTAAAAAAGCCTCTTTTAAAAACTCATCTAATCCAAATTTTTTTAAACTTTCCATAGCACTTTTAGCAGCACCAACACCCGGGAAAATAATCCTTTCTGCTTTTTTAAGTTTTTCAATATCTGAAGAAATAACCCAATCATAACCAAAATAAGATAAAGCTCTTGCTACACTTGTTAAATTACCTGCTAAATAATCTATTATCCCTATCATAAAGACTTCTTAAGATTTTTTTAATTTTTAATTCTCTGATTAAAAATCAGTCTTTTTGCTTTGAAAATTTTAAACCATTTTTCAATTTTTTCTAAGATAAAGATGAATTTTTTAAATAAATAATTACTTATTCTTTGCCAGATAATTTTTTGAGTTCTTCAAGAGGAGGAAGATCATTTAAAGAATTTAATCCAAAATATTCCAAAAAAAATTTAGTAGTTCCATAAAGAACAGGTCTTCCTGGAATAGGTTTTCTTCCTACTACCTCTATAAAGTCATTTTCTAAAAGTGTTTTTAAAGAACTGCTTACATCTATACCGCCTCTTTTAGCTGAAATTTCAGCTCTTGTTATAGGCTGGAAATAAGCTATTATTGCAAGAGTCTCAAGGAGGGCTTTACTCCATCTAAATTTTTTAGGCTTTATTAATCTTTTTATATACTCTGCTACTTCTGGAATTGTTTCTATTCTATATCCTTCAGCTACTTGAGCTACCTTTATACCTCTTTCTGAATATTCATTCTTAAGATCCTCTAAAATTTTTTTAACTTCAGCAACTGAAAGATTATCACAGATTTTAGAAATTTCTTTTAGTTTTAAAGATCTTCCTGCACAAAATAAAAGTGCTTCAATTACTTTTTTATAAAAATTTATATGTGATTCCATTCTATGGTGTTAAGAAAAAAATTTTCCCTTCGTGTAAACTTTCTTTAACTACTCCTTCTGAAATAAATTTATTTAAGATAGATTTGATCAATTTTTCTTCAATTTTAAAAGCTAAAGAAAGTTCTTCTATTGTAGAAGGGCGTCTTTTAATATAATTTAAAATTTCCTCTTTAAGTTTTTCTTCTTCAAGAATTTTAAAAGTTTCTATTACCTTATCAATTTTTTCTTTAATTACAATAATTTCTGCTTTATCTCCAAAGAATTGGGCAATTTTTTCTAATTTTTCAAATGAAACAGGTTTTGCTTCTTTGCAAGCAGAAGGTCTTACTACAGTATTAAGTTGAACCTTATAAGGGTTTATATATTCTATAGCAGATTTTAGAGCATTTAACTCTTCTTCTGAATCGTTTATTCCTTCCACAAAAAGAATCTCAAGCCACATTTCGCCTTTCATCTCATCTCTTAATTTTTTTAAATTTTCAATAATATTTTTAAGTTCTATTTTTGGATGAGGTCTATTAATTTTTTTTAAAGTTTCTTCTCTTCCAGCATCTAAGGAAGGTAAAACTATATCTATTTCTGTCATAGCTTTTCTTACAGAGGGAATATGTAAAAGAGTGCTATTTGTTAATACTGTTATAGGTTTTTTAATAATTTTTTTAGCTAATTTTATAGCTTTTTCAAAATGAATATTTAAAGTAGGTTCTCCGCTTCCTGTAAAAGTGAAAACATCAAAAATATCTTCTATTTCTTTAGCTTGTAGAATTGATTTTTCTATTAAGTCCCAAGGATAATATTCTTTTCTTTTTGTAGTAAGAATAGTTGTTTTTCCTACTTCACAATAAATGCAATTCATAGTGCATATTTTCTTAGGAACCATTTCAATTCCTAAGGAACGTCCTAATCTTCTTGATCTTACTGGACCAAAAAGTATGGTTTTTTTCTCTTTCATTTTATTATAGCCTCACTGGAGTTTTAGAACAACAATAGTATAATATTATTTTGGTTTAAATAAAAGGGCTTTTTGAAAAATGCATTTACTTATTACTCCTAATCGACTTACTCTTTTAAGAATCTTTTTATTACCTTTTCCATGTATTCTTCTTCTTTCAGGATCTTATTCAGGCAAACTGTGTGCTTTGATAACAGGTTTTTTATTGGGAATTACTGATTATCTTGATGGAATTCTGGCAAGAAAATATAAAAAAATTACTTCTATTGGGACCATTTTAGATCCTATTGCTGATAAAATTTTTGTTACTTCAATTTATTTAGTGCTGGTTTATTTAAATTATTTTAACTTTTTACCAGTCTTTTTTATTATATTAAGAGAAATTTTGGTCTCTTTTTTGAGGAGTTGGTTTCCAGATAAGATAAAAGTTTCAAGAATTGCAAAATTAAAAACCCTTTTTCAAATGTGTTTTGCAGGTTTTGCTGTATTTTTTTATCTTTATTTTT
>QNAZ01000103.1 GCA_003641645.1 Thermodesulfobacteriota bacterium | reverse complement strand
TTTTCCATTTCTTTCTCTGCTTTCCACATACCACGGGAAATTGCTTCTAATAGCTTTTCCAAAATATTTAACAAAGCATAAGGATTAACTTTTTTAAACCATTCTTGCATTTCTTTATCTAAGACATATTTTTTTGCTATTTCATTATACATCCAATCTTTTATTACTTCAGCAGTAGCATCCCAGCCAAAAACAATATCAACTACATGAGAAATATCTCCTGCACCTTTATAACTGTGTCTTTTCATACCTTTAAGCCATTTAGGATTAAGCAGACGAGATCTTAAAATGTAATTAATTTCTTCTGTTAAGGTTCTCACTTTTACTCTTCTCGGATCAGAACTATCACCTACTAAGGATAAAGGATATTCTCCTTTCACAGTTTTAACTGCTATAATCAATCCTCCGTGATAATTATAATAGTCTGTGCAAGACATAATATCATATTCTTTAGTATCTTCATTTTTTATAGTAACCTCTATTCGGGAAAGGAGATTTTTAAAATTTTCTATTTTTGTCTTTCCGTAAGAATTTTTTCCATAAGCATGAGCACTCCATTTGATATAAATATTTCCTAAATCATTTTGGGTTTTCCAATTTTTAGATTCTATTAATTCTTCAACACCTGCTCCATAAGTTCCTGGAGGGCATCCAAAAACTCTGAAGGTAGCTTCTCTAAAAGCCTCTTCTTTTTTCATTCCCATTTTCATATATTTTTTCATATCTTCTAAAACATTTTTTCTTAATATATTCATTTCAGGAGGTTCTTTTAATTTAGCTACCATTTGCACAGCTTCATCAATAAGTGCTACTAAATTTGGAAATGCATCTCTAAAAAAACCAGATATCCTTATAGTAACATCAAATCTTGGTCTTCTGAGTTCTTCTAATGAAATTATTTCTAATCCTTCTATTCTTCCACTACCTTTAGCCCAGCGGGGTTTCACTCCCATAAGATAAAAAATCTCTGCTACATCTTCTCCTTTAGTTCTCATAGTGCCTGTTCCCCATAAAATCATTCCTATATTAGAAGGGTATTTTTTGGTTTCTTTTAAAGACTTTTCTATAAGTTCTTCAGCTAAGCGTTTACCTATTTCCCAAGCAGAAGGAGTAGGAATTTGCAAAGGATCTACTGAATAAAAATTTCTACCTGTAGGTAAAATATCTGCCTGTCCTCGAGTTGGAGCTCCAGAAGGTCCTGGCAGAATAAATCTCCCTGAAAGTGCTTTTAAGGTTGCATCTATTTCTTCTACGGTTTTTCTGATATTTACAATTAAATCCCTACAGATATACCTTAAAACTTTATCAAGTTCTATATCTAATTTTCCAAAATATTTTTTAACAATATCATTTATAGCTCCTACAGAAAAATTTTTTTCTTCTAATTCTTTTATTAAAGATAAAGCTGTTTTATGGGCTTCTTGGATAATCTTTCCTCCTGTTTTTCCTTTAAAATGTGGAAGAACTTTTCCTCTATTTTTAAGTAGCTCATCATAATCATACCCCCAGACCTTTAAAATACACTCTCTTAAAGATGGAACCTCTCTATTAGGTAATCTTGTTAATTGCACTAAAAATTCTATTAAATCATCTCCTTCTGGAGGTTTGCCCATAATATGAAGTCCATCATTTATCATAGCATCCCTTAATTCATCCAAGTAATTGTGTAATTTTTCTAAGAAATTTTCAAAATCTGCAAAAACCTCTTCTTTTTTAACATTTAAATCTTTATCCAAATTAGCTTCGCATATTGCTTTCCATATTAAGGATTTAAGAACTTCTATTTTTTTAGGATCTTCTCTTTGAGCATCTGCATACTCTTTTAATAAATTCTCAACCTTTGCCAGCTCATCATATAAATCTGCATTTTTAAAAACAGGTGTTAAATGATCTATAATACAACAATAAGACCTTCTCTTAGCCTGAGTTCCTTCTCCAGGATCATTTATAATGTAAGGATAAATATTAGGGAGATCCATAATAGCAATATCAGGAAAACATTCTTCAGAAAGCCCTGCAGATTTTCCAGGAAGCCATTCTAAAGAACCATGTTTCCCTACATGAATAACTGCATCAGCTTTAAATACATTTTTAATCCATCTATAAAAAGCTAAATAATAATAAGGAGGAGAAAGATTAGTGTCATGATAAATTTTTTCTATATTCTCTAAATAACCTCTTGGAGGCTGAATTGTAATAAAAATATTTCCATTTACTACACCTGGAAAATACATTTTATTCTGCCAAACAAAAAGTTTACCTGGAATTTCACCCCAATCTTCTTTTAACTTTTCTTTAACTTTTATTGGTAAATCTTTAAAACATTCTTTTATTTCTGAATCTTTCATAACAGCATTTGCTTTTTTTGAAATCTTCTCAGGTATTAACCATTTTTGGTCACAGGTCATTCCAGAAAGAAGTTCCTTTGCTATTTCTTCTCCATTTTTATAAGTCCTTTCTACTTTATATCCATCAGCTTTTAATTTGGCTATTATCTCTTTTACGCTTTCAAAACTATCAAGTCCCACAGCACAACCAATTCTGTCATTCCTGGGAGGATAATGGTGAAAAATAATAGCTATTCTTTTTTCTTCATTTTTCTTTTTTCTTAACTTAGCCCAGTTTAAAGCTAAAGACACAACTTTTTTTATTCTTTCTGGAATGGGTATCTGTTTTGCTATTAAAGCACCTGTAAGAGGATCTATTTCACTTTCTTCTCTTGAAGCAATAGGCACAGTTATAAGATTTCCATCAAATTCAGGCTGAGCAACAGAATATGCTACATCCATAACAGAGATACCCTGCCGGCTCTCTTTCCATTCCTTATAAGAAGTCCACATAGGTATAGCTTGTAATACAGGCACATCCAAATATTTTAAAAGCTCTTTATACTCTGGAGCAAAAAGGGTTAAAGAAAATATCATAGGACTTATTAAACAATCTATAATTGTATTACCTTCTTTTTTAAAAAAATTTTCTACTATAAAATCTGCTCCTTTATTTCCTCTTTCTTTATCTTTATATCTTAAATGAAAAACACTTATTACATTGCCTCCCTGATTTTCTATTTCTCTTATTAAAGCATCAATATAAGCTAAATCACCATTTAACCAATAGCTTTGATAAAACCAGATTCCTATAGTGGGTTTTTGAGGATCTATTTTTAAAGAATAATATTCCTCTAAAGTAAATATTCTGGAAAAATCAGGATGATAAATACCTTCTTCTGGAGGTTTAACAGGTTCACTAAAAGTGATTTTTTCTTTAAATAAAAGATAGCGAAGATATTTAAACATATTGTAAAAATTAATTGTTCCTCCATAAGAAAGATAACGATTTAAGATTATCCATGGTTCTTTTCCAAAATCTGGATCATATTCTTTAGCTGCTAAAATTCCATCTTCATCTTTTCCAGGAGAATAAATATGAAGATAAGGAATTTTTTCTCCAGAATTTTTCCTCCCTGAGATAGCTTTTATTAATATATCAAAAATAGGACAAGATTGTCTTCCTCCATGAAGAGTTATAAAAACTGCATCAGCTAAAATTGCATTTTTTATAAATTCTTGAGCATTTTTTTCATTTAAAAGCTGTGAACCAGTTCTTGCTATAACTTTTATTTTCCCTCCTTCTTTTCTAAACTTTTTTATTCCTGCACTTAACGATGTGATCTCCAAAGAATGTGGACTATAATAATAAAGAACAAGTGGCTTCATTTTTTAATCTTTTCCTTTATCAAATAAATTCTACTAAGACGATCTTCCAGTGTAGAAAATTATTTTTATAAACTTTTATTCATCTAATACAACTTTACTATAAGGCACTCCAAAAATCTTTTGATAAAAAGAATTGCTATATTTTATGAAGTTTACATCTTTAAATTTTTCTGGATAAACTTTCATAGCTATCCAAAGACTAAGAATAGCCAAAGATGGAGACCATGTACCAAGATTTTTCGGAACTTTGTAAACTTTACCTTCTTTTACTGCTTTTATAAGTTTCCATTGAGAATTATTTAAAATATCTTTTGGTTTTGCTTTTGTAAATCCCCAGAGAAAAATTATATCTGGATTATATTTAATTAAAT
>QNAZ01000102.1 GCA_003641645.1 Thermodesulfobacteriota bacterium | reverse complement strand
ATTTAATATCAAGACAAGTAAAAGTCAACTTTTGCTTTTATGAAAAATATTCTCCAGATTTAGTAAATTCATTCGGATATGCAGGATGACTACCCGAAAATATGTTTTAGGGTAGTTTTATTTGAGTATTTTTTAAAACACTTTGAACGAAAAATCTATTTTTATTTCTATTAGCTATCTTTTTCTTGACAAAATGTTCATTATTCCTTACTTTAACTATGAAAAGATAAAAAATGAAAAGATTAATCTTTTCATTTTTAGCTGTATTTTTACTTGGATCTAACTATGCTTATTCCGATAATTGTAAGTTATTAGCATTTAGGAGGACAGATTATAAATGTCTTAATGATTGTTGGAGTAAAGGTTATTTATATGGATATTGTAAATCTATTTTTTTCTAATTTTTCTTTTAATATTTCCAAAAAATGTTTTAATCTTTCAAACTGAATTTGGCTGCCTTTTCCTGCAAATAAAGTATCAAGAGAACTTCCTATATAAGGTATTGTTTGTATTAATGCTCTTATAACTATTTGCTTGGAATACTTTTCACTAGCTTTATTTAAAGCCTTTTTAATTGCATCCATTTTCCTTTAACATCTAAACTTAGCAACGGACAGTATTTAATAAGAAAATTTTTTAAAATATTTTGTCATAAGTGCAACTATATAATAAATAAGAGTAAGACCAACAAAAGACTGTCTATCAAGTATTCTATCTGGACACAATTCACATACATCAACTCCGATTACTTTTTTGTTTTCAAATATAAAATTCAACATAGCTTGTAATTGATAAAGAGAAATTGCTCCTTTAATTTCCATATCATCTATATCTTTCAAACAATCTATATCAATAGATACATATAATGGTTCAGTCATAGACAAAATTTGATTTTTAAATACACTAAAAGCATTATCAAAATTAAACTCAATTTCTTCTACTGATATAATTGGAATATTATTCATCTTTATATAATTCCATGATTCTTTTTCATAACTTCCTGTTCCAACAAAAAACAATTCACAACCAAATTCCTCTTTAATCCATCGAGACCATGATGTATGAGTATATTTGACACCAAGCCATTCAGGGTGAATATCAAGATGGGTATCAAAACTAATAACACTTTTTGGTCTCAATGCTTTTACAACTGGATATGAAATAGTATGGTCTCCACCTATAACCAATATTTTTGCTTTTTTATTTTGTTGTTTTAAATTTTTTATTACTTTTGTTATAGTTTTTACAGCAAGATTTGAATCACCAAGTGGAACATACATATCTCCAAGATCACATACCTTTGCATCAGAGAGAACATCAATATCAAGATCAGGAAAATAAGGTTCAACACCTATATAAGCTAATCTAACAAATGTTCCAAATTTAGCTCCAGGACGAATTGTTGGAGTATTTTCTAATGGAATACCACATACTATAATTTCTGTTTCTTTAATAGGATAATTCCATTCTGGAATTTTTACTAAGGAACAAAATGTTTTACTGTTTAATTGATTTATCATTTTAATTCCTCACTTACTTTATTTGCCTATTATATTTAATTATAAAAATTAATTATAAAAAGGTAGATAGAAAAATTATATTTTGCAAATTTGCAGATTCATGTATTATTTATAATAACTTATTATACAAATTAGTTGGTAGCTTGTTTGATGCTTATAGGTACTTGGAATGTGAACTCAATTAAAATGAGAAAAGAGCATGTTGAGAGACTGCTACAAGAAAAATCTATAGATATTTTAGCTCTTCAGGAAACAAAAGTAGAAACAGAAAAATTTCCCAATCTTATTTTTAAAAAATTAGGTTACGAAGTCTATCATTGTGGAGGAAAAGGAAGAAATGGAGTAGCAATTTTGTCTAAATTTAAAGCTGAAGATATTATAAATGGTTTTAAAGGATTGAAGGAAGAAGATCAATTTCCTGATGTTAAGGAAAGAATAATTGGAATAAAAATTTCCTCAGAAAAAATAAAAGAACTTTGGATTTTTTCTATTTACATACCAAATGGAAGCCCGGTCAATTCAGATTATTATTTTTATAAACTTCAATTTTTATGGAAATTTAGAGAATTTCTTGAAGCAAATTTTTCCCGAAACTCTTCTCTTATTCTTATGGGAGATTTTAATGTAGCACCAGAAGAAATAGATGTGTATGATCCAGAAATATTAAGAGAAAATATTTGTTTTACAGAAAGAGAAAGAAAAGCTTTTAAGATATTGCTTGATTTCGGATTAGTAGATGCTTTAAGATTAAAATATTCAAATAAAAGCGGGATTTTTACCTGGTGGGATTATCAATTTTCAGCCTTTAATAAAAATCAGGGGATGAGGCTTGATCACGTTTTAATAACAGAGTCTTTGGTAAATAAAATTCAGAATATATGGGTAGAAAAAAGTGCAAGGGGCTGGAAAAAGCCATCTGACCATGCTCCTGTATTAGCTGAATTTAATTTTTAAAGGTTCACAAAAACTATAAAGTGTGCCAGGAAGAACAATTTATACATAGCCACGTAATACCATTTTGTGTAAAAAGTTTTTGATGTTCTATAAAACATCTTTGACATATAGTAAAACCGCAGTTAGGGCATATATAACATAAGGGCTGTTTTTTTCCACAAAAATTACAAACCCCAGGACCAAGCTTTTTTTTCTTTTTTGTTTTTTCTTTTACCATTTTATTTCTATAAAGATTAACTCTGGCTTACTGCCTTTATCTTTATATAGCTATCAATTTTTACAGTTTTTCTTTCCTTAAATTCCTGCTGTTTCCCTGGATTCCAGTTTTGGACAGGTCTAAAATATCCAACTACTCTTGAATAAACTTCACAGGGAATAACCTTTACTTTTTTAAATTCTTTTTTCATAATTTTATCACCCCTTTTATAAAATTTTGTATGCTTCTTTTGGTAATTTATTCAGTAAAGTTACAGGTAATTCCAACTCAATTCCAAATTTTTCAAGTTCTTCTTCTGTATGTGGATAAGGACAAAATTCGTGTTTTCCAGGAAGATATCCATGCACAGGGCAAACAGAAAAAGTAGGAGTAATAGAAAAATAAGGTAGTCTAAAGTTTTCAACTATGGCTTTAATAAGCTCTTTTACAATATTTCTATCTATTATTTCCTCTCCTACAAAAAGATGAACCACTGTTCCACCTGTAAAAAGCACTTGCAGGTCATCTTGATGAGTAAGGATTTCAAATATATCATCTGTGTAATTTACAGGTAAATGACATGAATTTGTATAATAAGGAGCCTGCTCAGTTCCAGCAGTTTTTATTCTTGGAAACTTTTTCTTGTCTATTTTTGCAAGTCTATAACTTGTTCCTTCAGCAGGGGTTGCTTCTAAATTATAAAAATTGCCTGTTTCTTCTTGAAAATCTGCAATTTTATTTCTCATAAATTTTAATACTTTTATAGCAAATTCTTTAGCACTTGGATCATATATAGGTTTACCTAAAAAGTTAAGACACATTTCATTCATTCCAATAACTCCTATAGTAGAAAAGTGATTTGCCCAGTATTGTCCTCTTGCTTCTTTGACACTTTGCAAATAAAACTTAGAATAAGGATAAAGCCCTTTTTCAGTAAAATCCTCTATAACCTTTCTTTTTATTTCTAAAGATGTTTTAGCAAGTTCCATAAGTGCTTCTAAGCGTTCAAAAAATTCCTCTTCACAGGTAGAAAGATAGCCAAGTCTTGGAAGATTAATAGTTACAACACCTATAGAACCTGTAAGAGGATTTGCACCAAAAAGTCCACCCCCTCTTTTTCTTAACTCTCTTTGATCAAGACGAAGCCTGCAACAATTAAAAGATACAAAACCAAGTGAATGAACAAAAAGATGATTTTTTTCAAGTTCAACATCATAAAACTCTTTAGGTTCTTCCCACTGTCTAACCTCAATTTCTTTAATTTTAGCTAAATAAATATCGCTATCTTTAATTTTTAAGCTTTCCTCTGTATTTGCATTATATTTTTCTAAAGTAGCTAATCCAACCATTCTTGATTTTTTAAGTCCAGGGACTTTGTAGGTAGAAGCAGCCATCCAACCAGGAACTCTTTCAGCTAAAATAGGAGTAT
>QNAZ01000101.1 GCA_003641645.1 Thermodesulfobacteriota bacterium | reverse complement strand
TTGAAGTAATATCACAAAGGTATAATCAATTAATTAGACATAAAGTTGATTTAGAAAGTAGTATAAGAGAGTTTAAGAAAATTTTAGAAAACATTAAAAAAATTTCAGAAGAAAAAATCTTGAAAACCTTGGAAGAAGTAAATAAAAAATTAGATGAAATTTTTCCTATTATTTTTAAAGGTGGAAAAGCTAAATTAGTATTTTCAGATGATGATCCCTTAAATTCAGGACTTGAATTAAAAATTAGTGTGCCTCATAAAGGTATAAAACATATAAATATGCTTTCTGGAGGAGAAAAAGTTCTTTGTATTTTGGCTATTTTAATTTCTTTTTATTTAATAAAACCAGGACCTTTTTGCATATTAGATGAAGTAGATGCTTTTTTAGATGAAAAAAATTCTTTGGAGTTTATCAAGCTTCTTCATTTAATAAAGAAAACCTCACAAATTATTCTAATTACTCATAATCCACATATTATGAAAGAGGTAGATACTCTTCTTGGTGTAACTATGGAAAATAAAGGAATTTCAAAAATTTTTATTCTTAAAAAATTTTTTAACGAGTATATAAATCACTAAGAGCTGAAAGGGCATATTCTGAAATAAGAGATGATAAAGCTTCTCTATTTGCCATATCCATTTCTATAAATCTTATACCAAATTCTATATATGGTCGTTCCTCTTTCACCCACCTTATTTCACCCTTAGCCTTTATAGAAGATTTCCACTTAATTACTATATTTATAATATCTCCTTGAAAAAGTGGAACTTGGGAATCTGTTCTCAATCTTGCTCCTTCTGCACTTATATCCAAAATTTCAACAGGAAAAGTAAAACCTTTTTCAAGTGCTACTTTCCCTTCTAATTTAGTTCTATAACGAGTATAATATCGTTTATCACGTTTTTCCATAATTTTCCCTTAACTAATTAAATTATTTAGCTTAGCTCCGAAAGGTAATGTATTATTTTATTTAACCTCTCTTTAAATTCTTTATAATTAAATTTTTCTTTTTCGACAACTTCCTTAGGTGCTTTCTCAAGAAATTCTCTATTTTTTAATTTTCTTTCAATCTGAAGTAATTTTTTTTCTATTTTTTCTTTTTCTTTTTTGAGTCTTTTTATTTCTTTCTCGATATCAATCAAACCTGCAAGGTTTATAAATATTTCACCTTCTGATAAAACTACAGAAACCTCACCCTTTTTCTTCTGGTAATTATTACTTAATTCTATATCTGAAACCTTAGCTAAAAATTTAATCGGCTTTTTTTGGTCATTAATAAAATTTAAAATTCCATTATCTGAGCTTCTAAAAATTACATTTAAATCTGTTTTTGAGGTTAAATTATATTCTGCCTTAACACTTCTAATACCTATAATTAACTCCTGTAAAATTTGAACTAATTTTTCAGCATTTTCATCTACGAATCTTTCTTCAAATACAGGATACTTAGCTATAATAATATGTTCAGTTTCTCTTTCAGGTAAGTATTGCCATATTTCTTCAGTAATAAAAGGAATAAAAGGATGTAATAATTTTAATGAACTTTTTAAAACTTCTAAAAGTATTTTTTGAGTGCTTATTTTATATTTTGGATCTTTGAGATAGATTTTAGATACCTCTAAATACCAATCACAAAACTTATCCCAGAAGAAGTGATAAATTTGCATAGCTGCCTGATCAAATTCAAATTCATCAAGTTTTTCTCTTACTATTTTTACAGTTTTTTGAAGTTCAGAAAGAATCCATTTAGAGAACAAAGGAAGTTCATTAAGTCTAAGTTCTTCTTTTTCAGGCAAATAATCTTTTAAATTCATTAAAACAAATCTGCTGGCATTCCAGATTTTATTAATAAAATGTTTGAATCCTTCGATACGAGCTTCAGAGAGTTTAATATCTCTTCCCTGAGCAGCAAGGGCAACTAAAGTAAATCTTAAAGCATCTGTTCCGTATTTATCAATCATCTCCAAAGGATCTATTACATTTCCTCTACTTTTACTCATTTTTTGACCTTTTTCATCTCTTACCAATGCATGAATATACACATTTTTAAATGGAATCTGACCTGTAAAGTGAATTCCCATCATTATCATTCTGGCAACCCAGAAAAAAATAATATCAAAACTTGTTACTAAAACTGTAGTAGGATAAAAGGTTGAGAGTGCTTTTGTATTCTCAGGCCATCCAAGAGTAGAAAAAGGCCAAAGAGCTGAAGAAAACCAAGTATCAAGCACATCTTCATCTCTTTTTAAATTTTTAGAACCACAATTAGGACATTCTCTTACATCTTCTTTTTCACTAACTATTGTTTCTCCACAGGAATTACAATACCAAACAGGGATTCTATGTCCCCACCAAATTTGTCTTGAAATACACCAGTCTCTTATATTTTTCATCCAATCAAAATAAAGATTTATCCAATTTTCAGGAATAAATTTAATAAACCCATATTTCACTGCTGAAATAGCAGGTTGAGCAAGTGGTTTAGTTGCTACAAACCACTGTTTTGAAAGTAAGGGCTCAATAACAGTATTACATCTATAACAATGTCCTAAAACAAGCTGATAATCTTCTTCTTTTTCTAAAAGCCCTTGTTTCTTTAAATCTTCTAATACCTTTTTTCTTGCTTCAAATCTATCAAGTCCTGCATAATTACCTGCCTTTTCAGTCATTTTACCTCTTTCATCTATTACCTTTACAAAAGATAATCCATGTCTTTTAGCTATTTCAAAATCTGCAAAATCATGAGCAGGAGTTACTTTTACAGCACCTGTTCCAAATTCAGGATCTACAACTTTATCAGCGATAATAGGAATAATTCTTCCTATTAAAGGAAGTTTAATTTTTTTCCCTATCAAATCTTTATATCTTTCATCTTCTGGATGCACTGCTACTGCTGTATCTCCAAGCATAGTTTCTGGTCTTGTAGTAGCAACAACTATGTACCTGTTTTCATCTTCTAAAGGATATTTGATATACCATAGTTTTCCTGGTATACTTTCAAATTCTACCTCTAAATCTGCAAGAGCTGTTTGACATCTGGGACACCAGTTAATAATATAGTCTCCTCTATAAATCAAGCCTTCTTCCCAAAGTCTTACAAAAACTTCTCTAACTGCACGAGATAATCCTTCATCCATAGTAAATCTTTTATAAGACCAACTACAACTTGCTCCCAGTTTTTTAAGTTGATCTATAATTCTATTACCGTATTGTTCTTTCCATTGCCACACTCTTTCCAAAAATTTTTCTCTACCTAAATCATATCTTGTAAGTCCTTCTTTAGCTATTTCTTTTTCTACAACATTTTGAGTTGCTATCCCTGCATGATCAGTTCCAGGAACCCATAATACATCATATCCATCCATTCGTTTATATCTCACTAAAACATCCTGAAGAGTATTATTTAAAGCATGTCCTATATGCAAAGCTCCTGTAACATTTGGAGGAGGAATAACAATAGAAAATTTAGATTTTTTTTCATTATAACTCGGTTCAAAATAACCCTTTTTTTCCCAAATTTTATACCATTTTTCTTCAACCTTTTTAGGATTATAGCTTTTTTCTAAAATCTCCATTCCCAAGGCTAATCTCCCCCTTTCATCAAAATTTGAGTTCCCAGTCCCTCATCAGTAAAAAGTTCTATAATTAAACTGTGAGTTATTCTTCCATCTATAATATGGGCTTTTTTAACTCCTGCTAAAAGCGCCTTTTTTGCACTTTTCAATTTTGGGATCATTCCTCCTTTAACTATTTTCTTTTCTATAAAAATTTCAATCTCATCTACATACAATGTAGAAATTAATTTCCCTTCTTCATCTTTTACTCCTTCTACATCTGATAAATAAATAAGTTTTTCTGCAGATAAAGCCCCTGCTAAAGCTCCTGCCACAAAATCTGCATTAATATTATAAGCTTCTCCATTAGGTCCAACTCCTACAGGAGCAATAACAGGAATAAAATCTTTTTCAATAAGAGTATACAAAACATCTGGATTAATTTCTTTAACTCTCCCAACCCTTCCTATATCAATAATTTCTGGTGGTCTATCTTCTCCAGTATACTTATAAAGAGTCATTTTTTCTGCTAATATTAAGTTACCATCTCTTCCAGAAAGACCAACAGCTTTACCTCCTGCTTTATTAATAAGACTTACAATCCCTTTATTAAC
>QNAZ01000100.1 GCA_003641645.1 Thermodesulfobacteriota bacterium | reverse complement strand
ATATGATAATTTGGAAGACTAACTAAATCAGTTTCAGATAAATTAGGAAAAAATTCTTTAGCTAAATATTTTGCTGAGAAGCTTCCAACTCTAAAGGAAATAATTGTACCAACATTTCCAAAAATTGCTTCTCTTATCTTTTCATCTAATTGTTCAAGATATTGATGAGAAAGGATTAAAGAAAGTCCATATTTCCTTGCTTCAGATAAAATATCAGCTAAAGATAAAGTTAAAAAGTTTTGAAATTCATCAATATAAAGATAAAAAGTTTTCCTTTTCTCTTCTTCAATTTCAGCTCTTCTTAAAGCCAAAAATTCAATTTTTGAAACAAGCATTGAGCCTAAAAGTTTTGAAGTATCTTCACCAATTTTTCCTTTTGATAAATTGACAATTAAAATCTTTCCTTGATCCATTATTTCCTTTAAATCAAAAGAGCTTTTTCTTTGTCCGATAATTAATCTTATAGGAAGATTTGTTAAAAATTGACCAACTTTATTTAAAATTGCTGAAACAGCTTCTGTTTTTAAAAAAGAAGGATATTTTTCAAATTCAGATAGCCAAAATTGTTTTAGCTGGTTATCTTTTATTCCTCTAATCACTTTTTTTCTAAATTCTTTATTTGTTAAAAACCTTTGAAGATCTAAAAGAGTACTTCCCTCATACTCTAAAAGAGTTAAAAGAGAATTTCTCAAGATATACTCTAATCTTGGACCCCAAAATTCATACCAGATCTTTTTAAAAATAGAGATTAAACTTGAGGCAATAAGGAAAGAAGATTCTGAATTTGGTTTTTCTAAAGGATTAAAGCCAATTGGATAATTTAGATCACAAACATTAAAATAAATAACATCTTTAATTCTTTCTTTAGGAATAAAATTTAAGATTTCTTCTGACAAATCACCATGAGGCTCAATTAAACAAAAACCATTCCCAGCTAAAATATCAGCAACCATCATATTTAAAAGCAAAGTAGATTTTCCAGTCCCAGTTTTTCCGATAATATAAATATGGGATTTTCTATTTTTTAATTTAATTCCAAACTTAATCTCTTTTCCTCTCCAGTTTGTTTTTGCAAAATAAATAACTTTGTTATTTTCAGACATCAATCTAAATCTAATTTTTAAACTCTCTTTTAAAAGAAGACTTTTTTAATCAATTTGGACAACTTTTCTCTGGTTTTTGAAAGTTTTTAAAAAAATAAGCTTTTTCTTAGCACTAAAAAAATAAAAAATAGGAGGTGGTTATTATGGAAAAAGTGATTGAAATTTTAGATGCTTTTGGAAGGATTTTGGTAAAGATAAGAATAAGAGAGATTAAAGAAATTCCAGAAGAAAAAAATTTTTCAAATCAAGAAGAGATGATGACCGAGGCTCAAAAAAGATATCTTTTTCGACTTTTAGCAGAACAGGGTATTGAAGGGGAAGCTGCTTATGAGCATTTAAAGAAACTTTTTAAAGTAGATTCATTAAAGGAAATCACTAAAACTGAAGCCAGTGAAAAAATAAGCCAAATACTTAAAGAACTTAAGGAGGGGGAATCATGATGGATCATATAAGTGTAAGCCAAATAAATCTTTATCTTGATTGTAGCCTAAAATATAAGTTCTATTATATCGATCGAATTCCAAAGCCATTTAAGCCCTCAGGAATTCTTTTTGGAAAGGCGATTCATTCAGCTTTGGAGTGGTTAAATAAACAAAGGCAAATTGGAAATCATGTAAGTTTAGAAAAACTTTTCAAAATTTTTGAAACAGATTGGTTTGCTTATAAAGCAGAAGAGAAAGTTCTTTTCAAGGAAGGTGAAACTGAAGAAAAGCTTATCTTAAAAGGCAAAGAACTTTTAAGTCTTTATTTTCATCAACAAAACGAACCAGTTTTAATGGCTGAACTTCCTTTTCAAATTCCTCTGATTAGTCAAACTGGTGAAGTTTTAGAAGTACCTTTATATGGAGTGATTGATTTGATTGAAAAAGGAGATGTAATTACTGAATTTAAGACTTCTCAAAAAACTATGGATCTTTTTCAAGTTTCAAATTCTCTTCAGCTTACTGCCTATAGCTATGCCTATGAGTTTTTATTTCAAAAAAGACCAAAAGGATTAAAAATTGTAAATCTGGTAAAGAGCAAAAATCCAAAATTAGAAGTCATCTACACTACAAGAGAAAAGAAAGATTATCAAAGACTCTTTCTTTTAGCCAAGAAAGTCCTTGAAGCCATCAAAGCGCGAATCTTTTTCCCAAAACCAAGCTTTAAATGTAAGGAATGTGAGTATCAGGAATATTGTGAGAAATGGGGAGGATAAAAAAAGAAAAAGGAGGCAAATTTGCCTCCTTTTTAAATAACTTTTTATTTATTTTTTTCAGTTCTTACAGTTACTTTGTTTTGTTACAAATCTCATTTATCACTTCCTGTAAAACTTCAAATTCTCGAGTACCTTTCAGCTCTTCCTTTATTTTTTTTACTTTCTCTTCTCTATCTAATTTATACCTTTGAATCATATGAATATCCATAGCAAGATCTTCAGCGGAGGTAGATACATCATGCATTTTTGTAGCAAATTTATTTACTATATCCATCGGATCAAAATTTCTACGTTTTGCTTCACTTACAGCATATAACGCTATACGATATAGATTTACCTTTTTCATTTTACCACCTCCTTTTTAATTTTTAAATTTCTTATTTAAATTGATTTCATAATCACTGAATTTAAATCTTTTATAAAGCTATCCATTTTTCTCATTTCACCTGGATATACATATACTCTTGCTGCTGCCTGTTTTTCTGAGACATCAGATAAATTTAATAAATGTAATGATATTTTCCCAATGTTTTCAGGTTCATGCTCTAGATTCTCATCCCAAACGTTTATTCTTTGTGCTGCGTAAATAGAGCGTGGATACGGAATCACGTGAGGCGAATCAAGTAATATCATTTCAAGACCAGAATATTTTTCCTTTAACTCGTTTGTAATTTTCTTCTCTATTGAGACTTTTTCTTTATAGCTGGGATTTTCGCGAAAGAATTCATAAATTCTTCCAATGTTAGCTTCTCTAATTCCTTTTATTTGTTTAGGTAGTTTTCTATATAAGAAACGATTTAACTTAGAACACAATTTACTTTTAGAGTATAATAAATTTATAAATTTATAATCATCGAAACTATTCCAAAAATCTGGCTCAGTAAGTTGAAAAATATCTTTTTGCAAATCATATTTCTCGAAAGCTTCCCAAATAATATTTTGAAAAAGTAAGTAAGCAGCTCTTACTGCATGGTGATAATAAACTGCTCTGTACATATAAAAATAAGACAAAATCACACCTTCTAATGCATATAAAGCTTTTTTCTTAAATACTGGTACTAAATAAGGATCTTGGGGGTAATATGTTAAAGAATTTAACACTCGGTAATAATCTATAATTGCATATTCTGGTGTTCCTGCATGATAAGCATCTCTTTTAAGATAATCTAATTTATCAATACTACATACTCCAGTGAGTATTGACTTTAACAAGGGATGAATTTCTTTACAACTTTCTTTTCCAATTAAAGCTATTACTTTTTCAAGAATTTCTGAAGGTATTTTTTCCTTAATCCCAAATTTTTTTCATTAAGTATATTTATACCTAATTTAACATGGTAATCTTTCCAGTCTTCAGTTCCATCGATAAAATAAGCAAAAGCAGGTTCACAGACATGAGAAAAAGGTAAATGTCCGATATCATGAAGTAAACCAGCCCATTTGAGAGCTTCATAATCAATCTCTTCCAAACCAATCTCTTTTCCTATCCCGGATGTTTTTAAATATTCAACCACAATTCCTGCTAAATATGCGACACCTAAGCTATGAGTAAATCTGGTATGGGTAGCATTGGGATAAACTAAATCAGCAAAAGAAAGTTGAGATATTCGCCGTAGTCGTTGGAAAACAGGAAGTTCTATAACTTCTAATTGTTCTTTTGTTATCGGTATATATCCATAAATAGGATCCCTAATAACTTTAAAAACCTGACTCATTCTTCATTATATAATTTATTTTTCTTTTCTATTCGGAATTTTCTTCTCATTGCTCAGTTTTACTAGCCTTTGTGAATTTTTAAAGAACTCATTTAAATTTTGAAAAAAACAAAAAAATTTGTCAACAAGAAAATAGGGATAATTTCCTAAAAATCTTGATAATTTATTT
>QNAZ01000099.1 GCA_003641645.1 Thermodesulfobacteriota bacterium | reverse complement strand
ATATTAGGGAGTAAAAGTTTTAACTTATATAAATTTAAAAAATCCACTTGAAGTTATAGATTTTTTTATAGATCCAAATGCTGAAAACCTCAGAAAAATACAAAAAATTAAAAGCAAAAATGCGAATTGACTTCTCCTTAGAAAAAATTAAAGAATACATGAAGCTTTCTCCTGAAAAAAGCTTGAATTTCTTGAGGAAATAAACTTACTGAATTATTTAGCCTACTCAGAAAAATGAGATAATGCTTCTCTGAGCTCTTCAAAAGAAGAAACTTCATAAAATCTGGCTTTCCCTATCTTTTGAAGAAAAACAATTATAAGTTTGCCTTTCCATACCTTTTTATCTTTTTTCATATGGGAAACCAATCTTTCTAAGTTTAAATCTTTTGAAAGATGAGAAATCTTATAAGGCATTCCCAATGTTTGTAAAAGTTTTTCTAAGCTCGCTGAAACCCTTTTTTCTGCCACTCCAAAAACTTCTGAAAGTTTTGCCTCAACAACCATTCCTACTGAAACTGCAAGTCCATGAGGGATAGTATAATTAAGTTCAGTTTCTATAGCGTGCCCAATGGTGTGACCAAAATTGAGAATCCTTCTTAAACCAGCTTCTTTCTCATCTTTAGAAACTACATAAGCTTTAGCTGAGCAACTTTCATAAATTATATACTCAAGGTCTTGTGGATTAAGTTTATAAATTTCTTTTCCTCTTTTTTTAAGAAAATTAAAAAGTTTTCTTTTTAAAATACACCCATATTTTATAACCTCTGCAAGTCCATTTTTTATTTCTTCTTTTGGAAGAGTTTTTAAAACTGTAGGATCAATGAAAACTTTGGCAGGTTGATAAAAAGTTCCTATTAAATTTTTACCTTCTGGTAAATCTACACCTGTCTTTCCTCCCACTGAAGAGTCAACCTGAGCAAGAAGTGTGGTAGGAATCTGAATGTAGGGAATACCTCTTAAATAAATACTTGCAAGAAAACCTGCTATATCTCCTACTACTCCTCCTCCAAGTGCTACAATCATATCTTTTCTATCAAAATTTTTTTGAACAAGAGCTCTCGCAAGAAAAATAATTGTATCTATGTTTTTAGAAGTTTCTCCTGCAGGAAAAGAAAAAATTTCTGCTTTTATATTCTCTTTTTGAAATATTTTAAAAAGCTTTTTAGCATAAAGTTTTTCTACATTACTGTCTGTAATAATTGCTATTTTACCGAAATCAAAATTATTTTTTAAATCTTGAGGGATCTCTTCAAAAAGATTTTCTTTTATTAAAATTTCATAACTGAGTTTTGTTTTGACCTTAAGGATTTTCATTTTAAAGATTGAAGAAATTTTTTGATCTCTTGGGGAGCTTTTTTCTTTTTTTCTTCAATAATTTTTACAATAGCACTCCCAATAATAATAGCATCTGCATAAGGAGCTAACATTTTTACATGTTCTTTTTTAGAAACTCCAAATCCTACACCAACTGGAACAGAAGATAATTTTTTAACTAATTCAAGACGATTTATAACATCTTCTGGCAGTTTATCTCTTGCTCCAGTAACTCCAGTTAAAGATACATAGTAAATAAATCCTGAGCATACTTTAGCAATTTTTTTAATTCTTTCTTCAGAAGAGGTAGGAGTAGCTAAAAAAATAGTAGCAAGCCCTTTTCCTCTATTAACTTCAAGCCAGGGACCTGCTTCATCTATAGGAAGATCAGCAATAATAAAACCAGAAAGACCTGCTTTTAAAGCATAATCTATTGTTTTTTTGAGTCCAAAACGATAAGGAATATTATAATAAGTCATACAAACTAAAGGAATAGGATATCCTTTTTTATTAAGTCTTTCTATAAACTCAAAAAAGGCTTCAAAAGTAGGTTTATGTCTTAAAGCTCTTATTACAGCTTTTTGAATAGTTGGTCCATCTGCCACTGGATCAGAAAAAGGAAAACCAAGTTCTATACATGCAGGAGAAAATTCAGCTAATTCCCATAAAATAGCTTCTGTAGTATTTAAATCCGGATCCCAGCATGTAATATAAGGAATTAAAGGAATTTTCCCTTTCTTTTTTAAAATTTTTATAGAATCTTCTATTAGTTTTGCCCCTTTTTTTATTGGTTTATCTACTTTCAAGATACTCTTTAACTGAAGATACATCTTTATCCCCTCTACCAGATAAATTAATAACTACTATACTATCTTTGGGAAGCTCTTTTGCTATTTTAATTAAATAAGCTATAGCATGAGCAGGTTCTAATGCAGGAATTATCCCCTCAATTTCAGATAGAATTTGAAAAGCCTCTAAAGCCTCTTCATCTGTAACATAAACATAATCTGCTCTTCTTATAGTTTTGAAATATGAATGTTCAGGGCCAACACCTGGATAATCAAGACCAGGAGCAATAGAATGTGCCCCTTTTATCTGTCCTACTTTATCTTGTAATAAATAAGTTAACATACCATGTAAAACACCTGGCTCACCTGCATTAAGACTTGCTGAATGATAATCTGTATTAATTCCTCTTCCTCCTGCTTCAACTCCAATTAATTTAACTTCTCTATTTTTAACAAATGGATAAAAAATACCCATTGCATTTGAACCACCACCTACACAGGCAATTATTACATCTGGAAGCCTTCCTTCTTTTTTTAAAATTTGTCTTTTTGTTTCTTGTCCTATAATACTTTGAAAATCTCTTACCATCATTGGATAGGGATGAGGTCCAACAACTGAACCTATTACATAAAAAGTAGTTCTTACATTTGTAACCCAATCTCTTAATGCTTCATTTATAGCATCTTTTAAAGTTTGAGTACCTGAATAAACAGGGATAACCTCAGCTCCTAAAAGCCTCATTCTAAAAACATTTAAAGCTTGTCTTTGAGTATCTTTTAATCCCATATAAATAACACATTGCATATTTAAAAGTGCAGAAGCAGTAGCAGTTGCTACACCGTGTTGACCTGCTCCTGTTTCTGCAATAATACGGGTTTTTCCCATTTTTTTTGCGAGAAGAACTTGTCCTAAAGTATTATTAAGTTTGTGAGCCCCTGTATGTAAAAGATCCTCTCTTTTTAAGTAAACTTTTATATGACCACCAAGATATTTAGAAAAATTTTCAGCATAAGTTAAAGGTGTAGGTCTTCCAGCATATTCTCGCAACAGTTCTTTCCATTCCTTCCAAAAAGATGGATTTTTTTTAATTTTTAAATATGCTGATTCTAAATCAAAAATAAGAGGCATTAAAGTTTCAGGAATAAATCTGCCACCAAATTGACCAAAATATCCTTTTCTATTAGGATATCTCATAATACCTCAATATAAAACTTTTTTACTTTTTTACAACTTCGATATTTTCTGAAATCTTTATTGAGTGTATTTTCTCAATATTTCCAATAACTTCTGAGCTTCTTCTGGAATATTTTGAGGTATATTTCCTTTAAATATATCCGCCACAGTAAAAGGTTTTCCATAATATCTTTTTATTGCCTTAGAATCATAACTTAATTTTGAGCCAGAAATTACAGCACCTGCAAAAACCCCTTTTTCTTTAACATACGAATAGGCATCAACTTTAGAAAGCCTGCCTGTAGAAATACCTATATTTTTACCTTTAGGTCCAGCAGTAACATGTAAATCTGCTCCCAATTTTAGTTTAGATTTTTTAAATTTTTCTATTGCTTTATCAGTCATGAGAAAAATTATCACATCTGAGCTTTTTGCTCCAAGTTGAAGCCCTATACTTCCTCCATATAATGAAATAAATAAAGGCGGAAGCCATTTACCTTGATCATTTTTAAATACTATTACTCCTTTACCTCGTGTAACACCTAAGACTAATCCAACTTTTTTAACCCCTGGAATAAGAACAACACCTTTTGCCTGCTTTAAAATATGAAGTGGAGCTTCTTCAGAAGAAGTAATAACTTCATCCAGAATACGGATACAATCTTCTATTCTTTCACTTTCATCAGCAAAAGCTGTATTAATTTGACATAAAATACTCAAAACTATTCCAAAAATCAGAAACTCAAAAATTAAAAACTGAAAAAAATTTCTTCTCATTTTTAACCTCCTTTATTTAAAAAAATTTTTGATTTAAAAACATTATTATACTTACCTAAAATAATATTATATAAAAATTTTGCAATAATTAAAAATTGATCAAAATATTATTTCTATTAGTATAAATTATAATGTCTCTATT
>QNAZ01000098.1 GCA_003641645.1 Thermodesulfobacteriota bacterium | reverse complement strand
TTATAAATCCTTCTATTAAAAAAATAAGTTTTAAAATACAAAAAGGCAACTTTTTAAAAATAAGCAGTTTTAAGTTATTTTTGTAATTTAATATTTAATGTGTAGCTGAGTGGATAAGATTATATGATTGAGAAAAAAGTATATATCATTTTTCAAAGATAATTTAAAATTTCTGATCCACCAGCATAATTTCTATAAATATAAATTTGAAATTTAATTTCTGATTCAATAAATGTATCCTTTATAGTCTTTATTTCAAAATTAATCCTTTTTCAGTAACTTAATGTTTAGTAGCTTTACACTTATAGAGAAATATCCTATTTGATATTTATTTTTAATAAATTCTCATTTTAGTAAACATCAATGGAGAATTTCCAGAATCACAAATCGGAGCTTTTATAAAACCAAGATTAGAGCTGAGTTTTCTAAGAATATCTGGTCTAAATTCTATGTGAGTATGACCTTTTATAGTCATGGAGTTGGAAAGAGAATTACTTATGATAGCTCCATGAATTTCAAAATGACCACTTGATTCTAAATCAAAACCAAATTCGGAATTAGCGTCAGTTACATATACTAATCCAGTCATATTTGAATGGCATTTACCATCAATCTCTAACTGATTATCAGCAAGTATAAGAGTTGGATTATCAGGAGTTCCTATCTCACTATGACAACGTAGTTTTAAATAACCACTGCCACTACTGTAAATAATTCCCCCCTCATAATCAAGGTGACAATCAAATATATCATAGTCTTTAGCAAAGAGATTGGAGTTTATTATAGAAGTATTATACATAGAACCTTTATAATTATATATATTTATTTTTTCTCTTGCTACTAAAGTAAGATTGGAGACAGCATTTTCTCCTATAAATTCTACTGTTCCTGCAGCTATTTTAGCCCCTGTTCCTCCATTAAAACTTTTTATGGTTAAGGGAACATTACCTAAATCTATAGCATCATATTCATCATCACCTAATATAAATTTTCCATTATCAGGATCATAATTTAAGATCACCTCTGTTCCATTTGTGTAATTACATTTTACTGTAGTATTTTCAACAGTGCAGTTATTAATATTTGGATTACTCCAAATATTTTGATCTGTAATTCCAACTGGTGTCCCATTATTAAAAGAGATTCCATATTTTTGGGAAAGAATATTAAAAATATCATTTCTATCTTTTGCATCTTTAAATACCATATTAGTTAAATAAGCTGGAGATTCTAAAAGTTCTGAACTTATCTTATAAGGCTCATCCACCAATGCTCTTATATCACTATCCTCAGAACAATATCCTACTGTAAAAGATGAATTTGAAGTTGCATTATTTCCTGTAATTAGAGCTGGTGTTTTACAAGTTTCATTACAACTTTCAATATATGCCTTACATTTTATATTTAGAGAATTTAAATATCTAAAAACAGCTGCTCCCCAGTAAGAATTTATTGAAGAGATAACAGCTACTTTAACAACACTGGAATTTTTATAGATTCCTTTAGACCATATAAAACAACTTTTATCTTCTTCATCAGAAACTAATTTAACTTGAGCTTCTCCTAAAGAAAAAACATAATTTTGGGTTCCGTTACATAGTTTAGTTATATTATAAATTTCACTTATAGCTTGTAATAAACCTTTATTAGCATTTTTTTCAGCAACTTGATACTTAGCTTCTGCACTTATAGAAAAATACCCCATCTGAGTTATATAAGCAGCTGAAATCCCTAATATAACAAACACTAAAGAAAATATTAAAGCATATATAATAGCAAAACCTTTATTATGTAAAGCTTTCATAGTTTTACCTCCCAAAGTATCTTTCTATACTAAGAGTTTGAGCAGGTTGAGATTGGCTTACAAAAGTTGCACTAACTTTTATAGTTTTCCCTTCAGCATAAACTTTGAAGGAATTAGCTTTTGCAATTTTCTTTTCTCCCTCACTTTCAAAATTATTACATGAATCGTATTGCTCCATTTTTATCCATCCATCAGTATCTAAAAAAATTCTTATTTTATGAGGTGCTCTCATTATAATATTTCCATCCTCAATAGGGAATGTAGAATTATCAAAAGAAACACTTTTAGGCGTTGTTCCACTTATACATTCTCCTTCATACTCAGAGGAAGGTAATCATCTTATAATAGGTTGATTGTTAGTGCTATTCCATGAAGAATTACTAATTTTACCTCCTTCCCAAATATAATAACATTGTTTAGAACAATCAGAATTATATTCCAGTCTACAACTAATTATACTTGCAGTTCCTGTGGTAGAATTTGCATTTACTACAAACCCTATACCATAAAGATTTCCATAAAATTCTACATCAGAACAACCAGAAGATAAACTGCCTTCTTTACAAGTCATGCACATAGGGTCTGAAGGAGGATAATCTTCATCACATGGGGAAATTCCAGTAGCATTAATTGTGCAATTATTATTTGCACAAGGAACACCTACTCCCCATCTGGAAAAGACAAAATCTAAAGTTGCTATCCCACTTCTCATTTCCTCAAGGACATCAGAAATAGGTTTGTTTTTTTTAAAAGCTTTGTCAGAAGCTATATAAAGTCCTACTATAGTCATAAGTATTATACTTACTAAAAGTATGGTAACTAAAATTTCAATTAAAGTAAATCCTTTCATTTTCATAATTATACCTTATTGAAAATTACAAACTTTATCTGTTAAATTAAAATTTTTCCCTTTAGCAGAAGCAGTTACTGTAATATCTGAACAGGTATTAAGAGCTGGTTGACAATCACCATTTATACTTATATTTATTGTTAATCCTGCACAAGTAATTTGATTTATAATTTGTCCTCCTTTGCAAGCTTCTATACCAGAAGTTGCTCCTTCTACTAAACAAGATAATAAAATTCTATCCGTAATTTTAGTACCAAAAATAGTAATTAAAGCAGCAATACTTATAGTTATAAAAGAAGTGATCAGTATAGCAATTAAAGCTTCAATTATAGTAAAACCTTTATTCACTACAACCTCCTTCACCACTTTCTGTAGTTATAGCTCCTCGGCCACTTTGTAATACTACTTTATAATATCTACTTCCGTCACTAATGCATACATTTCCCCCAAAAATAGCTAAACCTCGAGGATCAAACATAAGTCCTGATGCATCTAAAGCTACAGAAATAGAAGAAGCTATCCAAGTATCTGGAATTATTAAACTTTTTAATATTTGTCCAGAACAAGAAGGATCCCTGGATGTAGTTTCATTATAAACTAATACATTTCTTTCACTAACACAAATAGAGACATTTATTCCCTTTTCTATTGCTGTAATTTTTGCCCATCTTACAAGACTTTCAAGCTTAAAGGCATATTCATTAAATTTATATGTTCTATAAAGTTTTTGTATAGAAGGAACAGTAAAAGTAGAAAGAATAACAATTATACTAAGAACTATAAGACACTCTAATAAACTAACACCTTTTTTATTTTCCATTTTTTAGACCAAATTTAATTTTTAAAATCATATATAATTTTTTACTTTATTATAAAATAAAACATTTTTTAAAATCGAACAAGTGTTTAAAATCTTATTATTGTTTTAAATAAACTGTTCTTATGGGGAATGGAATTTCAATTCCTTCTTCTTTATATCTTTTGTGAAGTCTTTTTATAAATTCATGAGTTACAAGATACCTATCAACATAGGTTTGAGCTCTAAGAATAACTGTAAAATTAATGCTAAAGTCTCCAAAGGTATGATATCTAATAAAAGGCTCAAAATTTGGCACTCCACCAGGAACTTCTTTCATAACTTCTTTAGCAACTTCAATTGTTACTTTTTCTACTTTCTCAAGATCACTATTATAACTAACTCCAACCTGAACTAATACCGCAAGTTCTTTTTCAGGAAGATAATAATTAGTAACAATTGAAGAAGCTAATTTAGAATTTGGAACAATTACAATATTATTAGGAAGTTGCCTTATAGTAGTATTTCTCCAAGTAATATCCTCTACATAACCTTCTATACCAGAATCAAGAGAAATATAATCACCTGGTTTAATTTTTTTACTTATTAAAATATAAAGCCCTGCAAAGAAATTACTCAATGTGTCTTGCAAAGCTAATCCCACAGCTAAACCAGCAATTCCTAAGGAGGTTATAAAAGGTGTAATATTAATATTTAAGGTGTTTAAGATTAGAATAAATCCTATAAAATAAATAACGACTTTTATGATTATTTTAAAAATAGAAACCTTAGGTGG
>QNAZ01000097.1 GCA_003641645.1 Thermodesulfobacteriota bacterium | reverse complement strand
TTTTTGGACTCTGTATAGGTAGTTTTTTTAATGTATTAATTTTTAGATGGAGCGAAGGATTATCTATAAAAAATCCCATATTTTCTATATGTCCAAAGTGTGGAAAAACTATTAAATGGTATCATAATATACCTCTTATTTCTTACATTCTTTTAAAAGGAAAGTGTGCATATTGTAAAGAGCCTATTTCTCCTATATACCCTTTTGTAGAACTTTTAACAGCTTTTCTTTTTGTTCTAACTTATTTTAAATTTAAACCTTACGGATGGATACCTTTTTTAGGTTTTTCTTTTTTTTTACTTAATCTTGTTCCAATATCATTTATAGACTTAAAAATAAAAGAAATACCTGATACATTAAGTTTAAGCCTTATTTTTGCAGGATGGATTTTCTCTTTATTTAATTTTAATCCTTTTGTAAATTTTGAGACAAGCATTTTATCTGGTTTATCAGGTATAGGGCTTTTGTTTTTAATAAACGAAATTTATTATCAGTTTTCTAAAAGAGAAGGCATAGGAATGGGAGATTTTAAACTTATGGGAGGAATTGGGGCTTTTCTGGGTTATAAAAGTTTTTATACAATTTTAATTATAGCTTCTTTAACTGGTATTTTGGCTTATTTAATTGTTTATTTTTGGTATAGATTCAAAGGAATTCCTAAAAAGCTCGATTTTAAAACTGAAATTCCTTTTGGTCCCTTTTTGGCTTTTGCAAGTTTTATCTATCTTTTCAACCTTTTTAAATTAGAACCATTTTAAATCTCCCACTTCCTAAATAGTAAACAGTAAGATTAGTGATTAGTAAGAACTATGAAGTGTTTGTATGGTTTGAGCATAAGGGAGAGGATCATCCTTAATACATTCAAATTTCCTAACAAACCAATAGTTTTGAGTCAAAGTATTAATAATTCCGTAATCAAATTGAAGAGAAACTCCGCTTCCAAACTTGATATTAAGAGATTCTGTATAAGGGAAATTTCTCACAAGAATTCCTCTATAATTTTGTTCATTTACTCCATACCCAGTTAAGTAGGTTACTCCCTGTCCAAAAAGCACACCGTTAATATTGATTCTATTGGTATAGCTTATATAAGTAGCAGAATTTACTAAAATAAGGAGAACAGGATTTTCGGAAGTTCCTATATTTATAGATCTTAAAGAACTTCCTATCCAAGCACAATTATTATTGTACCAACATCCATTAAGAACAGTATTGTTTCTTCTCTCACTATTTGCAAGAGTGTAAAGATATAGCATTCCACCTCTAATATTTATTTGTGTATGTGAACCAAAAAGGATTCTTTTTGCAAATATATTTACATCACTTAAGTTTAAATTATTACTATTATTTACTATATCTTCTTCTGTAATCAAAGTAGAGTTAGAAATATTAGGATAAATTATGTTAATGTCATTTAAAGAAACTACCCTTATAAAAGAAACATTGTTTAAAGTTACTTCACCTCTTGAATATACAACAAAAGGATCAAAACTGCTGGTTATATCAACTTCGGATGTAGTATCATTAATCAGGATTCCATTTTCAGCTCCACTTATAGTTATTCTACTATTATTTGTAGTGTAAATATATTTTGTTTGAGAGGCTTTGCCATTTATTTGTAAAGTTTTTGTTCCAGAATTAATTAAAACTGCTGTGCAATTACTTAGATCAACATTTTCATTAGATCCAGATACAGTAACCTTCATAGTTGTTAAATTAAGAATTAAATCTTTATCTCTTTCCACTTTACAAGATGGAGAAATGTTTGGCACTTGAGGGAAATTTACATTCATATCTCCCATTATTAAGTCTGCTTCATCAATTTCTCCTGGATTTGGGCAACTTGTTAAATTACCCTTATCAAATACTATATCTTGTCTGGATGTTCCATTTTCATCTTTCCACAAAGGATTACTTCCAAGCCCCATGGGGTATCCTTTCCAAGAATCTTCAGTTTCTAAAATTGTAAGAAGTTCACAAAAACAGTTAGCATTAAATGCTAAAGGCACAAGATCATAAAAATTAACATTTGGTTTTGTAGGAGGAGTTCCAAATACTCCAGAATCATCTGCTTCACTACAACTTCCTGTTTGAGTGGTAACATTTATAGGTCCAGATGCAATAAACCCAGGAATTGAACAATCGTTATCACTATCGCATCCAGAAATCAGACCTCCATATATATTTGCATTAATTTGTCCTTTAACTGTATAAGTTCCTATTCCATAAAATCCCTGTGTGGTAGAAACGAGAATAGCTCTTGCATTACCTAAGGTTGCTTCAGAGCGTATGAAACACACTAATCCCCTTCTTGAAGTAGTGATATTTACATCAATCCCATCTATATTGAGTGTATTTTCTATAATCCCTTCTTCACACAATCCGCCATTCTCAACGATTCTTCTTGTAGCCTCCATTATTCCATAATGAGCAGCTTTCTGAACTTTATTAAAAACCACATTTGCTCTTGTTGAAAGAAAGCCAAGTTTATTCATAACTGCAAGTCCTGCTCCAACAAGAGCAATAGCTGCAGAAATAATAATTACAATTAGTAAAACATATCCTTTATTTTTATTTATTTTTTTCATTTTTTATCTCCCAAAAATTCTTTCAACGCAGATGGTTCTATAATTAGGACTATTTTGAGCTTCAAAATTTCTAAAAGTTACTTTTATTTTTATAGCACCAGATTCGGCATTAAGATAATTAGCAGAACTTGGATTATTTTTTGAAAAGGTATCATTAATTTCCTCATTTCCTACAATTAAAGTTGCATTAAAATTTTCAACAGGAGAAATATTAACAGCTGACTCATTTTGATTGCACATTTCTGCCATATCTGTTAAATCCATTTTTAACCAGAGTCTATTATCAGGACCATTCTCACAGTATAAATGAATTCTTTTAGGGACTCTTATAATTACATCTCCTCCTTCAAGAAGTAACCAATTTTGAAACTCTCCTCCCTGATTCATTATGAATCCGTTGTAAATGGTTGCATTTCTATTACACTGAGCATTATAATTAGCAGGATTAGTGTATTGAGAATCTAAACACTCAGCCCTTTGGTTATTAAGATCTTGTAATCCAAAAACTAATACTTCATTTGTATTATTTGCATTCCGTAAAAATCTTCCATGCCTTAAAATATGAAAACAGTTATTATCTTCTGTTTCCAATCTGCAACTCAGCAACCGAACTTCATCTCTGTAAACACTATTAACTATACCCATTCCTTCAAAATTAGCATAAAAATATACTTCTGAACATGGGCTACCAGATCTTATACTCACACAGAGCGTGCTTGGAGGAGGATAGCTAAAGTTTCCATTTATATCGCAGGGTCTTATTTTTGTGCAAATGTTAGCTCCTGTGGGATCATTGCAAGGTGTTCCTGTTCCCCACCTGCTAAAAAGCCATTCTAATTGAGCAAGACCTGCTCTTTGTATCTCCATTATATCAGACGTTGCTTTGGCAGGAGCTTGAATTCTTTGATGCGCTATATAAAGTCCTGTTAAAGCACCTATAATTAAAGCTGAAATTAAAATCACTACTGATAGCTCAATTAAAGTAAATCCTTTTTTCATTTTAAGCTCCACCAAATTTACACACCATATCCCTCAAAGTGTGTGTAGTATTTCCATACCTTGCAGTAACAGTAATATCTTCACAGTTAACATCCCATGTATTACCGGGAACTGTAATTGATGAACAATCTATATTTATATTTATATCTATATTTAAACCTCCACAGTTGAAACTACTTATATTTTTTCCACCCCTACAGGCTTCTATAGCAGAATTTGCAGCATTAACAAGACACTCATAAATTATTCTTTTCCTTGTTAAAAAAACAGATCCGGTAATCAAACTTGAAATACTTATAACTATAAGAGATACCAGAAGAATTGCTATAAGAGCTTCAATAAGAGTAAAACTTTTTGTATTTTTTTTTAATAAGGACATAATCCTTTTCCTTTTTCAATCTTTTGATACCCTTTTCCAATAACAATTTTATAATAAGTATTTAGTTTAGTATTTTGAATACATATATCGCCTTCATCTATTATATTTAATCC
Source organism: Thermodesulfobacteriota bacterium (assembly GCA_003641645.1). Taxonomy (GTDB): domain Bacteria; phylum Desulfobacterota; class Thermodesulfobacteria; order Thermodesulfobacteriales; family Thermodesulfobacteriaceae; genus Thermodesulfobacterium. The sequence continues at coordinate 216 of QNAZ01000097.1, read as the reverse complement.
TCGTGGGTCAAATATGATGATTCCTGAACTACTGATTTGTGTCCCTTCTCCTTTGGGTTTAACTGTAAAAAGTCGGGTCCCACTACAAGGATTATCATTCCTTTCATAACCTATCTCATAAACAATTATTTGATTATTTTCTGAATCTATACAAATTCCTATATTAATAGTTTTTTCCATTGCTATAATTTTTGATTTATTTATAGTATATTCTAC
>QNAZ01000096.1 GCA_003641645.1 Thermodesulfobacteriota bacterium | reverse complement strand
CTTATAAGATTCTCCATTAATTTTTATTCTATTTCCTATTTTAGGAAGATCTTGTAAAAATTCTTTATAAATAATTTCTTCATAGGCTAAACAACAAAGCAGTCTTCCACAAGGACCAGAAATTTTATTTGGATCTAAAATAAACCCTTGTTCTTTTGCCATTTTTATAGAAAGAGGAGTAAATTGTTTCAAAAATTTAGCACAACAAACTTCTCTTCCACAATATCCTATCCCACCTAAAAGAGCTGTTTCATTTCTAACCCCTATTTGTCTCATTTCAATTCTCATTCTTAAAGCTCTTGCAAGCTTTTTAACTAATTCTCTAAAGTCTATTCTTCCTTCTGCAGTGTAATAAAAGATAATTTTACTTCTATCAAAGAAACAATCTACTCTTACTAAATTCATTTCTATTCCAAGCTCTTTTGCAAATTGGAGACAAAATTCTTTACCTTTTTCTTCCATTTCTAATTTTTTTTCATATTCTTGAATCTCTTTAAGTGTTGCTTTTTTTATAACTATAGGTATACCTTCTATATCAAAGGGAATTCGATAAGGAACTTCAGTAAGTATAAAAATTTCTTTTCTTCCTTCTGGAAGTTTTGCTAAAACATAGGTTCCTTTTGATAAAAATTTATTCAATTTTAATACTTGATCCGGAAATCCTTTTTTAAGAGTTCCTAAACTTACCCAAATACCTTTTACATTTCCTTTTTTTTCTTTTTTAGCCATCTATCCTCCAATAGCTCTCATAGGTTTTAAAGTAAAATTTATATTATGTTTGATAGGTTTAATTTTTAAAGCCCAAAAAAAAGCTTCTTCTAATGTGCCCTTACCCTCCCTTAGAATAGGTTTCAAATTTATTTCATAATCTGAAAAAAGACAAGGTCTCAGTCTACCATCAGCTGTAATTCTTAATCTATTACATTTATAACAAAAAGGTTCAGAGATAGGAGAAATTAAACCTATCTTACCTTTTGCATTTTTCCATCTAAATACTTTTGCCGGACCTCCACTACAAGAAAATTCAGGAATCAATTTAGAAAAACTTTCTAAAATTTTTTTTATTTCTCTTACAGTAACCACGCATTCTTCATTCCAGAGACTATTTTCTCCTATAGGCATAAATTCTATAAATCTAACCTCTATAGGTTTTTCTAAAGTAAGTTTAGCAAGCTCTAAAATTTCATCTTCATTAAATCCTCTTATTACTACTGTATTTATTTTAACAGGATTAAATCCTAAATCTAAAGCTATATCAATACTTTTTAAAACCTTTTCAAAAGCAGAAACACCTGTAAGTTTTTTAAATTTATCTTTATTAAGGGTATCCAAACTTATATTTACTCTTTTAAGTCCTGCATCTTTTAATCTTTCCCCTAATTCTTCTAAAAAAAAGCCATTAGTAGTAAGACTTAAATCTATAATTTCAGGTATTTGAGTTAATTTTTTAATAAGAATATCTATATTTTTTCTTAAAAGTGGTTCCCCTCCTGTCAATCTTATTCTTTTTATTCCTAATTTAACAGCAGTTTTTACTATAGTTTCTAATTCCTCAAATGTAAGTATTTCTTTATGAGGAAGCCACTTCCAGTTTTGCCGAGTAAAACAATATATACATTTAAAATTACATCTATCTGTAACAGAAATTCTCAAATATTCTATTTTTCTTCCAAAACGGTCAATTAACATTTAGATGTTCTTTATACCAAGCTCTTGCTTTATTAAAAATTTCAATAATTTCAGGTTGTTTATAATCTGGATAAGTCCAAGGAAGTTCTGTAAAAGTTTTATTACGATATATTAAAGTAACTTCAGCAAAAACTCCTTTATCTAAATATATTCTATGAGCATAATCCTTAAAAGTTGAAAGAACTATTTTAGAGAGACCTACATATCCAGGATCTAAATTAACTGTCCTATTTCCTGAAAAATCAGCAAACTCTCTTTCAATCTTATAACATTTATGTTTTAACTCAATTAAATATTCAGGAGGTTTTAAATTTTCAAAAAAATAAAACCCTTTTTTTAAATTTTCTCCCATTTCCTTAGCATAATAGGATGTAAAAGATGAAAAATCAAAAATTTTTGATTGAAGAATGAGATTTCCTAAATCCTTTTTTAAAATATTTAGCACTTTTTCCCATAGTTCTAAATTTTTACCTGTTATAGCAACAAAATAAAGTTGAGGAGAAGGAGTTTTAGGATGACTCATTTTTTTCTGAGACAGAAAGATTTATAGCTTCTTCAATAAGCATTACAGGGATGTCTTCTATTATGGGATAAAAGAGTTTACATTTTTTGCAGTAAAATCCTTCTTTCTCATTATACATTTTATATATTATTTCTCCTTTACATTTAGGACAAGCTAAAACTTTAAGATACTCTTGAATTTTTTCTTTTTCCATAAGATTTTTTTATAATATCACTTTTCAAACTTTATGCAATTTTTTACTAATTATTAAAGAATTGGCTGCAATATTTTCCTAATAATTTCTAAAAATTTATTTATACTGTTTATAATTTGTTCTGAGTTAAAATTTTCAGAAAAAATAATATTTTTTATTTTCTCCATTTCAGGTATATCTTCAGGTTCTAAAGATTCTATGGTTTTTTCCCAAAGTTCTTTAAATTCAGGGGATTTTTCAGGAGGAATTACATAAGAAAGAGCCCAGATAGCTTTCAATCCTAATTTAAAAATTTCTTGTGCTTTTTTTTGAAGTTCAGCAGGATTATTTTTAAATTGATAAAGATTTTTAGATAAATCTGAAGCATATCTATAATAACTTTTAGCCCTTATGTAATATGTCATTTAAGATATAATTAACTAACTCTTTCTAAATATTTTCCTGTTCTTGTATCAACTTTTATTATATCACCTTCATTAATAAAAAGTGGTACTTGAATAATAAGACCTGTTTCTAATTTAGCAGATTTAGTAGCAGAACCAACTGTATCCCCTCTTATTCCTGGTTCTGTTTCTATTACTTTTAATTCTACTGTATTAGGAAGTTCGACACCAATTACTCTTCCTTTATAATAAAGCACATATACATTTAAGTTCTCTTTTAAGAATTTAGAAGCTTCTCCAAGTTCTTCTTGAGTTATATATACTTGGTCATAATCTTCTAAATCCATAAATACATATTGATCTGCATCTTTATAAAGATATTGCATTTCTTTTTCTTGAAAATCTGGCTTTTCAAAACGTTCACCTGCTCTAAAATTTACTTCTAATACTCTACCTGTAGCAAGATCTTTTAATCTTGTTCTTACAGTAGGTTGATTCTTAGAAACTTTTACATGTTGAAATTCTAAAATTTCGTAAAGTTTACCTTCCCATTCAATTTTTAATCCTCTTTTAAAATCTGAAGTTGTATAAGCCATATCCTCTACTCCTTTTCTTTTTCTAAAAAAGAAGGTAAAGGCGTAGCCCAGGCTTCATCATCAAAATATAATTCTTCTAAATTTTTAGGAACAGGTATATTAAGTATTTTGGGTCCCTCAACTACTTCAAATCTTATAAAACAAGATTTATACCAATCTACATTTGGCAATTCTAAATCAAATTCTTTCATTATACGATAGGTGCGATAAAAATCTTCCCATTGATTTTCTTTTTCTGGATAAACAGTAAAATCTCTTAAAATATCTGTAATGACAAAACCTGAATCAATAAGAAATTTTTCAAAATCATACCATTTTTTTAAAGAAGCTTCTCTATGAGTAAATCCTATATATCCTGCTGAACCTTCTCCTTTTAAAGCACATATACACCTATTAATGAAAAGTTTTAACCCTTTTTGAGTTTCTACTGGATCAGTAACAAATACATCAAAACTTTTATAAAGTTCCTTAGGGAGACTGTTAATAACATTATAATTATAAACTTCTATTTTATGGTATCCTATTTCCTGTGCTTTTTCTTTAATAAACTTATTAATTCTTTCATCAATTTCTACTACTACAATTTTTTTAGGAAGTTTAGTAAGAGCCATACTTAAAGAAATTAGATCATCATCTCCAAGTATAAAAATTTCTGAATCTTCAAGATCTCCTCTTTCATAAATAAAAGCTGTTCTTTTTAAAGTGTCTTGTGGTCTTATAAATCCTTGGTCAAAATCACTGGTGGGAAGAGGTCTATTATTAATAATTTTTAAAAATTTGTCTAAAATTTTTTGCCAATAAGAATCCTTTGAAAAAGGAGAACAAATAAGGCATCCAGGATTTTTGTAAGGTAAAATATTTAAATTGTTAATAGCATTGTTAACTATATAAAAATAGGGTTTTTTGTATTTTATAAAAT
>QNAZ01000095.1 GCA_003641645.1 Thermodesulfobacteriota bacterium | reverse complement strand
ATGAATTACATATTTAGCTTTAAGATTCCCTGCACCTGTTATAACAGCTTGTCCTGTAGGACAATGAGTATATTTAGCTCTGAGCTCTTCTAAAATAGCAGGTCCACCTTTTCTATGAATAGCTCCATCAACTCCTCCTCCAGGAATAAGCCTTTCATTAGCTGCATTTACTATAGCTTCAGTATCCTGTTCAGTAATATCTCCTTGAACTAATTCTAAAATACAATCTTCAAGCTTTACTCTTTTCATACCAATTATTATAATTATTTATATAAAAATGCAAGAGGCTATTTTAAATTTATTTCCCTTTAAATTTTACTTAATTTGGACTGATTCCGGAAAATTAATAAAATTGCAATTTGAATTTAATTTTGATATAAACTCAAAAATTATTAGTATAAGTTCATCTAAGGTTTTAAATTGGATAAAGAATTTTTATCATGCTTTTCTTGATTATTGGAATTTTAAAGAAAACTGTGTCAAAGTGCCACATCAGATTGCAGTAACAGAATTTCAAGCTGCAATTCTTAACGAGCTTAAATTATTGAAAATAGGTGAGGTTATAACTTATAAAAAACTTGCAGAAAAAATAGGATTTAATAAAGCTTATAGAGCCGTAGGAAAAGTGCTTTCAAAGAATCCCTTACCTCTCATTTATCCCTGTCACAGAGTAATAGGAACTAAAGGACTTACAGGGTATTCTCAAGGATTACTAATAAAACAATTTTTGCTTTATAGAGAATTAAATTATAAATTTTTTGACAAAATGTCAAAAAGATGACAATAATTTATAATAAAATGTTTGATTTTAATAATTGATGAGTAGGCATATATCTTGAAAAAATAAAGATAAAGATGAGGAGGTTAATATGGCAGAAGAGGCAAAAGAAGAAGCTCAAAAGCAAATATCTAAAACAAAAAAAGGAGGGAAGAAAAAATTTTTATTATTTTTAATAATAGGTGTATTAATAATAGCTTTAGCAGGTGGGGTTGTTGCTTTACTTACTTCTAAAAAAGAGGGTAAAGAAAAAGGTAAAGAGCTTCATCATAAAAATACAATAATTTATAGTATGGAACCTGTTGTGGTGAATCTTTTTGATCCTACTGGGAAAAGATATTTGCAAGTTAGATTAGCATTAGAATTAGAAAATAAAAAATTAGAGGAAGAAATTAAACATAATGAACCTAAAATTAAAGATATAATTATTACAACTTTAAGTTCTAAAACACCTGAAGAGGTTTTACAGCCTAGTGCCAAAGAATTAATAAAAAATGAACTTTTGCATAAAATAAATTCAGTATTAGGAGAAGAAATAGTATTAAATATATATATAACACAGTATATTGTGGAGTAAAAATATGGAAGAAAAAATTTTGAGTCAAGATGAAATAGATGCTTTATTAGCTGGTTTAGCTGAGGGAAAGATAGATACTGCACCTGAGAAAAAAGAAGATACAAGGGAGATTAAACCTTTTGACTTTAGGAATTATGCCATTTCTGCCCGTTTAAGAATACCAGGTTTAGAGGTTATAAATGAACAATTGATTAGAAGTTTGAGAATGCATCTTTCAACTATTTTAAGAGAAGTGATTGATATTTACGGTCTTCCTCTTCAAATGGAAAGATTTAAAGACTTTTTAAATAGAATACCAGTTCCCACCTCTATTCATATTTTTAAATTGGAGCCTTTAAAGGGACAAAGTCTTTTAGTTATAGATGCTAACTTAGCATTTTTATTTATAGAAAGATTCTTAGGAGGAGAAAGAAAACATATAAAAGTTGAAGGTAGAGAATTTACTTCTATTGAGCAAAAACTGATTAAAAGAGTAGTAGATATTATTTTTAATGAATTAGAAAAAGCTTGGAGAAACATTATGCCTGTTAAAGCTAAATATATTAGAGGAGAAGTTAATCCCCAGTTTGCAAGGGTTTTGATGCCTGAAGAAACAGTAATAGTTACAGGGTATAATGTAGAGCTTGAATCTTTAAATGGTAAAATTTTATTTTGTTATTCTTTAAATACTCTTCAACCTGTTAAAACAAAATTATATTCTCCTTATCAATTTGAAGAATATGTAGATTTAGCATGGAAAAAATCTATAGAGAAATATGTTCTTGGAAGTGAAGTATCTCTTTGTGCTATTTTAGGAAAAACAATTATAACTTTAGAAGATTTATTAAATCTTGAAGAAGGAGATGTTATTGTTTTGGATAAAAAAATAGAAGAGCCTGTAGAAATCTATATAGAAGGAATTCTTAAAATACTTGGGAAATTAGGGGTTTTTAAGAATCGGATGGCTGTGCAGGTTCAAAAGTTTTTAACTCTTGAAGAAGAAGAGAATATTAAAAAGGAGGAAAGTTAATGGCAGAAGAAACAAAAGAAGGATTAGAAGAAATAAAAAAAGAAAAAAAATCTCAAGAAACATCTGAAAATTCTGAAACAGTTAAGACAACAGAGACTTCAGAAACAGCCAAAGAGTCTAAAAAATCTGAAGAATCTCAAGAGTCTAAGGAATCTGAAAAGATGAGTCCAAATGATTTAATGACTATGTGGGAAGAGGCTTTAAAAGAAGCTCAGACATCAGAAACTCAAAAACAAGAATCTTCGAAAGAATCTCAAAAAGAAACTCCATCTTCTCAACCTGCCAAATTAGAAGAACTTTCTCCATCTCAAAAAACAGGTGTTTATCCAGAATTAGAATTTATTCTTGATATACCTTTGGAAATTTCTGCTGAAATTGGAAGAACTAAAATGTTTATTAGGGATCTTTTAAAACTTAATCAGGGATCTGTAATTGAACTTGAAAAATTTGCAGGTGAACCTGTAGAAATTTATGTAAATGGAAAACTAATGGCTAAAGGAGAAGTGGTGGTAGTTAATGATAAATTCGGAGTAAGAATTACAGAAATTATTAGTGCTCAAGAAAGAGTTAAAAAATTAGGTTCATAAGATATGGAATGGATTCACTATTTGCAAAGTTTGGGAATTGTTTTATTAATATTAAGTTTTTTTCCTTTAGGAGCTCATTTATATAAAAAAATAAACGTCAAAAATCCTGCATCTAATCATATTAAAATTCTTGAAATAAAACCTATTAATTATAAGGCACAAATTTTGTTAATTGAGGTTGATAAAAAAAGGATATTATTAGGATATTCAGAAAAGGGTTTTACATATTTAGGGGAAGTTAAAAATGATAATGCTTAGTTTATATGCTATAACTTTTCCTACTTTAAAAATAAGTTTTGAAAATGCTCAAGCTCCTGAACAGATTTCTACAATTTTACAAATTTTGATTTTACTTACTGTTCTTTCTGTAGCTCCTGCACTTTTATTAATGCTTACTTCATTTACCAGATTAGTAGTAGTTTTTTCTATTTTAAGACATGCTATAGGCACTCAGCAAACACCTCCTAATCAAGTTTTGATTTCTTTAGCACTTTTTTTAACCATGTTTATCATGGCACCTACTTTTCAAAGAGTATATGAAGAAGCCTTAATACCTTATTTTAATAAACAAATAGATGAAAAAGAACTTTTTGAGAGAGCAGTTCAACCTTTTAAAGAATTTATGTTCAAAAATACTCGAGAAAAAGATTTAGCTTTATTTGTAAAATTAAGAAATGAAGAACATCCTAAAACCCCAGATGATGTTTCTATTTTTACACTTATTCCAGCTTTTATGATAAGTGAACTTAAAACAGCTTTTCAAATAGGATTTTTATTATATATCCCTTTCTTAGTTATAGATGTAATTGTATCCAGTGTCCTTATTTCAATGGGGATTTTAATGTTACCCCCTATGATGATATCTCTTCCTATAAAATTACTTCTTTTTGTTCTTGTTGATGGATGGAATTTATTAGTAGTTTCCTTAATAAAAAGTTTTTATTAAGGAGGAAAATTCTTATGACTGATACTACAGTTTTAACCTTAGCTAAAGAAGCAGTTAAGATTTGTATACTTCTTTCAGCACCACTTCTTCTTACAGCTTTATTGGTAGGTTTAATTATAAGTATCTTTCAAGCTGTAACACAGATTCAGGAAATGACCCTTACCTTTGTTCCAAAGATATTAGCTATGATTTTGATATTTATTTTAACCTTACCATGGGCTTTGAAAAAATTGGTTACTTTTACAGAAAATTTAATTTTAAATATTCCAAATTTTATTAAATAACTTATGGAGATATTGCAAATTTTGGAAAAAAATATTTATATTTTCTTTTTTATATTTTATAGAACCCTCTTATTATTTTTTCTTTTTCCTATTTTTGGAGTAGCTTTTTTCCCTACTCAATTAAAAATTCTTGTTTCATTAGTTTTAGCT
>QNAZ01000094.1 GCA_003641645.1 Thermodesulfobacteriota bacterium | reverse complement strand
TAATCCCTTATTTTCAAGAGCTCTTTTAAGTGCAGCTTCAGATTTATCCCATATCTCTGGAGAACCAACAAATTTTTCAGGTCTTGTAGAAAGGAAAATTTTATATTCTGAAAATCCAAAAACCTTAAGAAAATATATTACTAAATCCAGCACTTTAATAATTTCTTCTTCCAATTGATCTTCTCTACAAAAAATATGAGCATCATCTTGAGTAAATCCTCTAACTCTGAGAAGACCATGCAAAACTCCACTTCTTTCAAAACGATAAACTGTTCCAAGCTCACAATATCTTATAGGAAATTCTTTATAACTTCTTCTTTTTTGATTGTAAACATAAATATGAAAAGGACAATTCATGGGTTTTAGCTGATAAACTCTATTTTCAAGTTCCATAGGAGGAAACATATTTTCTACATAAAAATCTAAATGTCCTGAAATTTTCCATAAATCTCTTAAGGCAATATGAGGAGTATATACTAACTGATAACCTCTCTGTAGATGAATTTTTATCCAGAAGTTTTCTATTATATTTCTTAGAATTGCTCCTTTAGGAAGCCAAATAACAAGCCCTGGACCTATATCTTCTTCAATAGTGAATAGTTCTAATTCTTTACCCAATTTTCTATGATCTCTTTTTTTGATCTCCTCAAGTCTATCTAAATAAGCTTTAAGTTCATCTTTTGAAAAGAAAGCAGTTCCATAAATTCTCCAAAGCATAGGATTATTTTCATTTCCTTTCCAATAAGCACCTGCAACAGAAAGTAGCTTGATTGCTTTAATTTCTCCTGTTGAAAGAAGATGAGGACCCTTACAAAGATCTATAAAATCTCCTTGAGAATAAATAGAAACTTCGCTATCAGAGATTTCATTAATTAGTTCAAGTTTAAAATCTTCCTTAAGTTTTTTAAAAAGGTCCTTAGCTTCCTCTTTTGAAAGTTCTTTTCTCTCCAAAGGTAAATTCTTTTTAATTATTTCTTTGATTCTTTTTTCTATCTTTTCTAAATCTTCTTCATTAAATGAACGTTCATAATAAATGTCATAATAAAATCCTTCTTCAGTTGGAGGACCTATACCGAGTTTTGCTTCAGGAAAAAGTTCTTTTACTGCCTGAGCTAATACATGGGCAGAGGTATGACGAAGAAAATGAAGTGCTTCTTTATCTGAAGGAAAAATAGGTTCAAGTTCTAAATTTTCTGAAATATCTTTGTTAAAGGTATAATGCCAATCTATATATTCATCTTTATACTTAAAACCTACTGGTAAAACTTTACTGATTTTTTTTATTTCTGGAATAAGATTTTTTAGAGGTGTAGAAGGATTGAGTTGGAACTCTCCAAGACCTTTAATTTTTATTTTCAAAATTTAACCTATAACTCCGTAAAATGAAATAATGGTAGGCGCGGGCGGGATCGAACCGCCGACCTCTTGCATGTCAAGCAAGCGCTCTCCCACTGAGCTACGCGCCTTTTTTTTTATCAATAGAATAACAAATTTTTAAATGATGTCAAGAAGAAAAAGTACCTCTTTTAATAAGTTGTGATAAAATAAAAAGTCTAAATCTTAGCTTCTTTAAAAAGGAGGAGACTTAATGGATTGGAAAAAAACTCTAAATCTTCCAAAAACTGACTTTCCAATGAAAGCTAATCTGGTTGAAAGAGAATCCCAATTTTTAGAATTTTGGGAAAAAGAAAGGGTATATGAAAAGATATTAGAAAAAAGAGCCCACGCTCCACTTTATGTATTACACGATGGTCCTCCATATGCAAATGGACATATTCATTTAGGAACAGCTTTAAACAAAATTCTAAAAGATATTATTGTAAAAAGTAAGTCTATGGCAGGATATAAAGTGCCTTTTATTCCTGGATGGGACTGTCACGGATTACCTATAGAACTTAAAGTAGAACAAGAACTCGGTGTTAAAAGAGGTGAACTTCCTCCTTTAGTAATAAGAGAAGCTTGCAGAAAGTATGCACAAAAATATATAGATATTCAGAGAGAAGAATTCAAACGCCTGGGAGTATTTGCTAAATGGGAATCTCCATATCTTACCATGGATTTTAAATATGAAGCTGTTATTGCAAGAGAATTTTTGAGATTTTTAGAAACTGATCAAGTTTATCGAACAAAAAAACCAGTCTTTTGGTGCCCTAATTGTGTTACTGCTCTTGCTGAAGCTGAGGTAGAATATGAACTTCATAAATCTCCTTCTATCTATGTTAAATTTCCTTTAACTGAGGAAACTAAAAATTTTTTAGAAAATACTTTAAACATAAAATTACCAAAATCTATTTCTATCCTTATTTGGACAACTACTCCCTGGACTCTTCCTGCTAATCTTGCTTTAGCATTTAATCCTGAATTTGATTATCTTCTCGTTGAGTGGGATGAAGAACTTTTTATTGTAGCTGAAGGAAGAATTTCAGCTCTTTGTGCTGAATTAAATAGGGATCTTCCTAAAATAGTTGCTAAAATAAATCCCAAGGATCTGGAAGGTAAAAAAGCTTATCATCCCTTTTATGAAAAAGAAAGTTTAATCATATTAGCAGATTTTGTTACTTTGGAGACAGGAACAGGAATAGTTCATATAGCTCCTGGACATGGAGAAGAAGACTATCAAATAGGTTTAAAATATAATCTTGAAGTTTATGTGCCTGTTGATGAAGAAGGAAAATTTTATCCTGATGTTCCTTTAATTGGAGGATTAAATATTTATAAAGCAAATGAAGTTATTTTAGATATTCTTAAAAATAAGGGAAATCTTCTTTACCAAGATTATGTAGAGCACAGTTATCCTCACTGCTGGAGATGCAAAAAACCGATTATTTTTAGAGCTGAAGATCAGTGGTTTATTTCTATGTCTGCTAAGGACTTAAGAGGAAAAGCTTTAAAAAGCCTGAACAAGGTAAAATTTATCCCTTCTTGGGGAAAGAATCGTCTTTATTCTATGCTTGAAAAAAGACCAGACTGGTGCATATCTCGTCAGAGAGTATGGGGAGTTCCCATAACAGTGTTTAAATGTATTAATTGTGGAGAGATTTTAAAAGATTTTAAATATTACGAAAAGGTTATAAGTATTTTTGAAAAAGAAGGCTGCGATCCTTGGTTTACAAAATCTCCTGATGAATTTTTACCTGAAGGAACAATCTGCCCCAAGTGCGGAGGTTCACAATTTGAAAAAGAAAAAGATATTTTAGATGTCTGGTTTGACTCAGGGGTTTCTTTTGCAGGTGTTTTAGAGAAAATACCAGAACTTAATTTTCCTGCGGATCTTTATTTAGAAGGCTCAGATCAGCACAGAGGTTGGTTTCATAGTTCTCTTTTGTGCTCTGTTGGAACAAGGGAAGTTCCTCCTTATAAAGGAATTTTAACTCATGGTTTTGTAGTTGATGGACAGGGAAGAAAAATGTCTAAAAGTCTTGGAAATGTTATTCATCCTCAAGATTTAATAAAACAATATGGAGCTGAGATTATAAGGCTTTGGGTTTCTGCTGAGGACTATCGAGATGATATAAAGATATCTAAAGAAATCTTAGCTCGGTTAGTAGAAGCCTATAGAAAAATAAGAAATACTTGCAGATTTCTTATAGGAAATCTGTATGATTTTAATCCTAAAAAAGATTTAATACCTTTTGAAAAATTACCTGATTTTGAAAAGTATATTTTATATAGACTTAGCAAATTAATTGAAAAGGTAAAAAAATCCTATGAAAGATTTGATTTTCATATTGTTTATCATGAAATTCATCGGTTCTGTGTAGTGGAACTATCATCTCTAATTATTGATATTAATAGAGATTATCTTTATTGTGAAACACCTAATAGTTTTAAAAGAAGAGCAACTCAAACTGTTTTTTATTATGCCCTTGACAGTTTAGTAAAACTTATGGCACCTATTCTTTCTTTTACAGCTGAAGATATCTGGCAAAATTTACCCTATGAAAAAGAAGAAATATCAGTTTTCTTAACTGATTTTCCTTCTTATTCTTTTAAACTCTCAGAGGAAGAAGTTAAAAAATGGGAAAAGTATCTTGAATTAAGAGAAGAAATTTTAAAAGCTTTAGAAATAGCTCGTAAAGATTACAAAATTATAAATACTTTTCTTGAAGCAGAGGTTTTTGTAAAGGCTCCAGAAGAATTAAAACCTTATTTAGAAAATTTTTCCTTTTGGGAATATTTTCTTATAATATCTAAATTTGAGGTAGTTGAAAATCTTGAAAAAATATCTGATAAAGAAATAATTTATCAATCAGAAGAAATTAAAGGTTTAGAAATAAAAATAAAGCCTACTGAAAATAAGAAATGTGAAAGATGCTGGCAAAGAAGACCAGAAGTTGGAAAGCTCAAAATTCCAAATCTTTGCCAAAGATGTTATGAGG